>CBFGMY010000046.1:0-22371 GCA_965650055.1 uncultured Devosia sp. | reverse complement strand
CTTGAAGGGTCGGACTCGGCCCTGCTGACGCGTTCACAGTCGGCAAGCCATGGCACCATGTCCGACAAGTCCAACAAGCTTGGCTTCGGTGCGCGGCTCAAGGGCGTGCTCAATGGCGGACTCACCGCCCTGACCTATATTGTGCTGGCCAACCTGCTGGCGCCGCCGGAACAGCCCTGGGGCTTCAAGACACTGGCGCTCAAGCGCCACCGCCTGCGGCTGCTCGCCAACAAGCTCGGTGTCCGCCAGCGCTCGCTGCTCTTCGCTCTGGTCACGCACGCCCTCAACGGCGAGGGTGAAGAAAAGACCATGAGCAAGAAGGTGATTGGCGCGGCCTACACCATGCTCGATACGAAGCGGAACGATGCCGACGACGACTTCTTCCGCGTCCGCGCCCTCGAGGCCAAGTTCGCCGTCATCGAAGATTTCGTCGATTATGTCCGCGCCGTCGATGACACGGTTGCTGCCATCGAGCAGAAGGACATCACCAAGTTCCAGGTGATGATGAACGCCATGTTCAAGGCTTTGCGCGGCATCAACCGCGTGCTGCCCTTCCTGCCGGGCAAGCGCTTCTGGCGCTTCAACGGCGGCATCCATGTGGTGCTGACCCTGGTGCCGCCGCACCGCACCTATGGTCCAATGACCCATGGCATGGTCGAGCCCATCTATTGCGGCGCCTGGCACTCGGCGACCAATATCGTGACCTTCTGTCCGGGCCGCGAATATGTGACGCTCAACTTCTCGATGGAACAACGGCACTTGGCCAATATCGGCAAGGTCGAAGCGCTGCTCGAGCAGATGGAGCGCCGCGAGGTCACGCCGCGCAAGATGACCCAGGCGGACGAGCTTTAGGGGCGACATGCGTGATGACGGTTAGGCCGTCCTGCAAGCCAGCTCGGACGCAGATTGAGCCCTCTCCAGAATTTGAGGTACGTACCTCAAATGACACTTGCGCGGGGCCATCAGGGACGATATCTGCATGGCGATCAGTTCTTTCGGATTGCCCGCCATGACCCAGTTCGCCCGCTATCCCAGCCTCGCCGATAAGCCGGTCATCATTTCCGGCGGCGCCTCCGGCATCGGCGAAAGCATGGTGCGCCAGTTCGCGGCGCAGGGCAGCCGGGTGGGCTTCGTCGATATCGCCGTCGCGGCGGGTGAAAAACTCGCGGCCGAGCTGACCGAAGCCGGCCACGCCGTGCGCTTCACCCCTTGCGACGTGACCGACATCGAGGCCTATCGCGCCGCCATCGCTGGCTTCGCCAGCGCGCATGGCGACGCCCTGGTGCTGGTCAACAATGCCGCGCACGATCAGCGCCACAGCTGGAGCGAGGTCACGCCCGCCTATTGGGACGAGCGCATGGCGGTCAATCTCAAGCACGCATTCTTTGCCATGCAGGCCGTGGCGCCCGGCATGGTCAAAGCCGGACGCGGTTCGATCATCAACCTGAGTTCGATCAGCTGGATGATCATGACGCCGCAATTGCCGCTCTACGAAACCGCCAAGGCCGCCGCTCATGGCCTGACCCGGTCCATGGCGCGCGAATTGGGTAAGTCGGGTATCCGCGTCAACACCTTGAGCCCCGGCGCCACCATCACCCCCCGCCAGATCGAGCTGTGGTATACTGAGACCACCATGGCGGGCATCGAGGCGCAGCAGGCGCTGGCAGGCCACGTCTATCCCGATGACGTGGCGCGCATGGCCCTGTTCCTCGCGGCAGACGATAGCGCCATGATTTCGGCGCAACAGTTCCTCGTCGATGGTGGCTGGGCGAACACCTGAGCCGTTCATTCGCCGTTCATCCCCTTTGCTTCACCACCATCCTGCCTTATTCAGTGGTCACCAACCGGCCACTGTTCATGATCCTTCAGGGGGACAATCTATGAAGTCGAAGATTCTGGTCGCGCTTGTCGCGACCCTGGCGCTCACCGCCTGCACCACCACCAATCCCTATACCGGCCAGAGCCAGATTTCGAACACCACTGGCGGTGCGCTGATCGGCGTTGGCGGTGGCGCGGTTGCTGGCGCCCTGGTCGGTGCCGCTGTTGGCGGCGATCCGCGCGTTGGCGCCCTGATCGGTGCCGGCGTGGGCGGCCTCACCGGCGCGGCGATCGGCAACTATATGGACCAGCAGGAAGCCGAATTGCGCGCCCAGCTCCAGGGCACCGGCGTTTCGGTCACCCGCGTTGGCCAGAACATCATTCTCAACATGCCGTCCAACATCACCTTCGCCACCGACTCGAGCAACGTGAACCCGGGCTTCAATTCGACGCTCGTTTCGGTCGCACTGGTGCTCAAGAAGTTCGACAAGTCGATCGTCGACGTCTACGGCCATACCGACAGCCAGGGCGATGACGCCTACAACCTGAGCCTGAGCCAGAAGCGCGCGGTCTCGGTCGCCACGATCTTGGCCAACCAGGGCATCGACCAGCGCCGGTTCTATATCGAAGGCAAGGGCGAGACCTCGCCGATCGCCTCCAACGCGTCCGAAGCCGGTCGCGCCCAGAACCGTCGCGTCGAAATCCAGATCGCGCCGATCAACGGCTGATCGAATTGCTCGAAATGTGGAATGCGGAAGGCGGGCTCAGGCCCGCCTTTTTCGTTGAGCATGAGACCTCATGGTGAGCTTGTCGAACCACGAGGTCAGGTACACCGATATCGCCACGACCTCGTCCTTCGACAGGCTCAGGATGAGGTCTACTGTTCCGCCGATATAACCTCCCCATATCAGGGGAGGTTAGGTGGGGGTATCCGCCAAAAGCTACTGCGCTGGAACCACCGGCTCCGCCACAGGCACATCGTCGGCGGCCGGCGCCACCACGCTTTCCGACGTCGGCGTACCCGGTTGCACATCCGTGGCCGGCGCGCCCTGGAACATCTGCATCAGGAACAGCACGCCGACGACGATGGCGAGGCCGATCACGCCATAGAGCCACCAATTGGTTGGGCCCGTGGCGCCCACGGCGGCTTCATGTTCGCCCGCCACCTTGATGGGCGACGCATCGGGGACATCGATGCGCGATCCGTTCTCGTCAATAAGCACGTCGACCTCGGCCACGGTTGGCGTGGGCTGCTTGGGTGCGGTTGCCATCAGAAATCTCCTTTGACGACGGTCTCGGTGCCTGCGCCGTTCTGGACGCCCAGGCGGACCTCGGCGATGGCCTCGTCGATTTCTTCAGGATCAAATCCCAGCTCCCGGCCTTCCTGGGTCGCGCCGGTCACGTCGGCCTTGAGCTGGTTGAGCAGCTCGATCTTCTCTTTGGCGGTAAAGAGGCTGTTATGCGCAATGCTCATGGGGGTGACATTGTCACGCCCGCCCATGCGGTCCCGCAGGTTATCGAAAACCATGGCGCATCTCCTTCAAGTGGGTCGGAAAGACCGTCGAATTAGCAATGCACGCGGCCCGCGCGAGGTTCCGCGGCGGGCCTGTTGAAGGACCTCGATCACTTTTTTTTTGGTCGGAACCCCATCCGCGGGAGCACGTTGACTACCCACACTCACCCATAGAGGAGCTCGAAAATGGCTTACGAAGACATTCGCAACCGCGATGCCGACGTCAAGGAAACCCACGATCTGATCGCCTCCGACAAGGTCGAGGGCACCAAGGTGTTTGACCCGCGCGGCGAACATATCGGATCGATCGAACGCATTCTCGTCGAAAAGCGCAGCGGCAAGGTCTCCTACGCCGTGCTGAGCTTCGGCGGCTTCCTTGGCATGGGGCACGACCACTACCCGCTGCCCTGGTCCAAGCTCAACTACGATGAGAGCCTGGGCGGCTACCGCGTCGACGTGACCAAGGATCAGCTCGAAGGCGCGCCGAAATACGAGAACGACGACGATGACTACTGGACGTCCGAGAACGGTCGTCGCGTCTACGACTATTATGGTGTGGCGCCGTACTGGATCTAGCCGCACCACCAGGCATTTCAGCACCTGATGATACTGCCCGCCGGCGTCCCAAAGGGGCGCCGGTTTTTGGTTGTCGCATGGTGCTTCGGCTCCAGCCCACCCTCCCCCTTGAGGGGAGGGTAGCGCAGCTAGGCCGATGGGCCGTAGCGGAGCTGGGGAGGGGGTGACTCACTGGGTCGCCGACGGACCCCCACCCTCATTCCCTCCCCTCAAGGGGGAGGGCGGCGAAGATTCATGGCCTCAGTGCACTCTTACTGCCCCTCTGGCACCCACACCACCATCGAACCCTGCCCACGGTTGGACCACAGGTAATAGGGTAGGGCCGTCAGCGTCGCCCGCTGGTCCGTGGGCGGGGTCGTGCGATAGAGCGTCTTCCAGTCGCCTTCCTCGATTGCCAGCGCCTCGGCCTTAAGGGTCACCACGCCATCAAAGAGATCGGCGCGCGTCTCGGCCCGTAGCTCGGCGGCGCGCGGCAGCTTCAACCGCTGCACACGTCCACCAGGATTATCGATTTCCTCGATGCAATAGACCAATGGGCCGCGCTTGAGCGCCACGCGACCGGCATCCATGATGACGCCCGGATGGGCATAGAGACGCACCGGCGGCATTGGCAGGTCAAGGCTGAAGACATCGCCCTTGGCCCATTGGCGGTTGATCGTCAGATAGCCGTTGACCACCTTGGCCACGTCCACCGCCTCACCATTGACCGAAACCTTGGCCCCGTTGGACCAGCCCGGAATGCGCAGCTTGACGTCAAACGTTGCCGGACTCGCCGGATCGACATGGATCTTGATGTCGCCATTCCAGGGATAGGTCGACACTTCGCGCAGGGCCACCGTGGTGCCCGCGACCTCGACCTCGGTCGAAATCCCGCCATAGAGATGGAAGGCAACGCCGTCAGGCGCCGTCGAGACAAAGTACCCGCCCACCGAAGCCACCAGGCGGCTGACATTCATCGTGCAGCACGGACAGGTGTGCCAATCCCAGCGGGTCGGCGTACCATCGCTCTCGAGGGGATTGGCGTAGAAGTAATGTTCGCCATCGCGGCTGAGACCGGATAGCGCGCCGTTGAACATGGCCAGTTCGAGAATGTCGGCATATTTGCCGTCGAGGTCCAGATGCAGCATGCGCTGGGCCCAGAAGATCAGCGCCACCGAGGCGCAGGTCTCGGCATAAGCGGTCTGGTTGGGCAGGTCGAAGTCGTGGGTAAAGCCCTCGTTATGCGCCGACGGCCCCAGGCCCGCCGTTACATACATCTTGGTTTCCATCACGTCGTTCCATAGCACTTCGCAGGCGCGCTTGAGCGCAGGGTCGTCGAGCTCGGCCGCCAGGTCGGCCATGGCGGTGTAGAGATACATGGCCCGCACGGCGTGGCCCACGACCTTTTCCTGGTCGCGCACCGGCTTGTGGCTCTGCGAATACTCGTAATTGCCGAACACGTAGCGCTGCTTGCTGTCGCCGCCCTCGCGCAGGTCGCGCTCGGTGTCGAAATAATGCGGCTGCTGCTGGCCGCGCTCGTTGATCATGTAGGTGGCGAAGTCGAGGTGCTTCCTGTCGCGCGTCAGGTAATAGAGCTTCATCAGCGCCAGCTCGATTTCCTCATGCCCGTCATAGCCGCGCGTCTGGCCCGGACCGGTTCCGAACCGGGCATAGATGTGGTCGAGATAGCGCTCCATGACATCGAGGAAGCGCCGCCGGCCCGTCACCCGGAAATAGGCCACCGCGCCTTCCAGCAGGTGGCCGGCATTATACATTTCGTGGTTGTCGCGCAGGTTGGTCCAGCGCTTGTCCGGCTCGTGGCCGAGATACCAGCAATTGAGATAGCCATCTGGCGCCTGGGCCTTTTCGAGGTCATCGACAGCCGCCTCGATCTTGGCTTCGATATCGGCGTCGCGGCGATGCGCCAGCGCGTAGCTGGCCGCTTCGATCCACTTGCCCACGTCGCTGTCCCAGAACACCTGCACGGTGAAGCCATTGGGATGGCGCGGGAAGCGCAGTGGCGGTGGTGGGTTGGGCAGCTTCAGCGAATCCAGAATGCCATACTCGCCCAGCTTCTTGTGCTGGCTGGGAATGGTCCGGGTCAGCACGGTCTCCAGCCGTTCATGCCAGAACTTGCCTTCGAGCTTCACGTCGGGAAAATTGACGGGGGCGTAGCGGCTCATCGGAGCTCCTCCAGTAGTCTTTATTGTCAGGATTGCTTGGGGTCGGACGACTGCCGCACGACCAAGGAACAGGGCAGCCTTTCGACGCCCTTGAGGCGCTCGCCGGCGATCATTGAGATCAGGCGTTCGCCGGCCAGCTGGCCGAGTTCGCGCAGGTTCATGTCGATGCTGCTGAGCGGCGGACGGGCCGCCAGCGTCATCACATCCCAATTGTCAAAGCCCACCACGGCCACCTGGTCGGGCACGGTCACGCCGCGTTCGCGCAGGGCATCGGTCACGCCGCGCGCAATCTGGTCATTGCCGCAGAACAGGGCGTCGGGCACCTCGGCCTTGCCGTCGAACAGGCTGGCCACCGCCTCGCGTCCCCACGCTTCCGACCATTTGCCGTTGAGATAATAGCCGTCGATTTCATGCAATCCGGCTGCGGCCAGCGCGTCGCGGTAGCCGCGGTGGCGCAGTGCGACCGCCTCGAAGCTCTCCGGACCCGTGACATGGGCGATCCGCTTGCGACCGATGCCCGCCAGGTGCTGCACGCCCAGCAGGGCCCCACCATAGTCGTCGGGCAACAGGCATAGCGCTTCAGGGTCATCGGCCTGCGAGAACACGTAGATAACAGGCATGGTCTGGCCGGGCACGGCTACCGGTGGACGCTTGTCCATCCGCCGCCCTGTCACCAGCAAGCCATCGATCCGTTTCCCCAGCAACTGGTCCAGATGCTGTTTCTCGCGTGCCGGATCGTCTGTGGCATTGCACATGAAGATGGCGATGCCGTGCTCGGCCAGCCGTTCCTCCAGCGCTTCGATGATCGGGAAGGCGAAACGCCCGAAGCTGTCGGTCGACAGCACGCCCACCGTCATGGACCTTGTGCGGTGCAGGCTCTGCGCCAGCGAATTGGGCCGGAAGCCCAGTTCCTGCGCCGCCGCGATCACCCGCTCCCGCGTTTCCGTCTTGAGGCGGCCATTGTCGTTGAGCGCCTTGGACGCGGTGCCGATCGATACGCCAGCCCGCTGCGCAACATCGCGAATGGTAGCGCGCAGGGGATAGCGGTCATCATCCACGTCAGGGCTCATTGGCTGGGAAAAGGTTTTCCGCGCTTCAAATGCCACAGCTACGCGCAAAGCTCAACTGCTAATACGCATCGAACGACGGCGGCAGCATGAGCCAACCAGGGACGGGTCGGCGCGGCATGCGGGCGCTGTCAGTCCCCGCCCGGCAAGCCACAGACCACGACCTGCACCCCGCTTTCTGCCAGGCTGACTTCATGGTCATGCTCGGCGGGCATCACGTCGGTGACGAAGTGGGTAAAAGCGGAAAATGGCGCAACCCGCACCGCCGCTGTGCCCCGCCATTTGCTGGCATCGACGGCCAGGTAGCGCGTGCGCGAATTCTGCAGGATGGCATTGGTGATCTGCGCATCCCCGTAGCTGAAGTCGAGCGCGCCACTGGTGGGATGCAGCCCGCCCGCGCCGACCACGGCATGGGTGGCGTGAAACCTCTCGAAGTAGCGGATGGCTTCGGGGCCGACGAGGTCGCGGTCATTGGGTCGCCACACGCCGCCCACCAGATGCATCTCGACGCCCTCTGCCTCGCCCAGGATCAGCGCGACATCGACATTGTTGGTGACCACGGTCAGGCCGCTATGGCCACGCAGGGCCTCGGCGGTGAAGCGAACCGTGGTGCCGATCCCCATGAACACGGTGGAGCCATTGGGGATGTCCTGCGCTACCCGCGCGGCGATCAGCCGCTTGGCCAGGCCGTGCAGGCCGGCACGCGCACTGATCGAGGTGTTCTGCGGCAACACCGGTAGATCGACCCCGCCATGCAGCCGCCGCGCCAAACCGAGCGCACACAGGGCATTGATGTCGCGCCTTATGCTCTGCGTGGTCAGGCCATAGTCGAGCGCCAGGCGATCAATCTGTTGCGCACCCCGCGCCCCGATCCGCGCGAGAATATCGTTCTGTCGCTCCGAAAGCCTGGGGTCCATGGCTCACTCGAGGAAAAGGCGAGGGTTGTCGGAGATGACGCCGCCCAGCCCCGCGCCCCAGAACGGCTCGATCTGGGCCGGGTCGTTGCAGGTCCAGACGCGAACGACGATGCCCCGCTCGCGGGCCCGGTCGAGCACATTGAAGCTCAGGGCCCGATAGTCCAAGTGTACCGCGCGTGCCGGGATCGCGGCCACGATGTCGAGCCAGTCCGCGGGCAGGTCGCTCCACAGCATGGCAAGCTCGTAACTTGGGTCTAGCCTGTGCATGGCCTTGAGGCATTCCGCGTCGAAACTGGAGATCATCACCCGCACGCCCGGCGGTCGGGCGCGGAGGCACGCATGCACTGTCTCGGCCAGTTGGTCGAGCGATTTGTGATGGGCATGCTGCTTGATCTCGACATTGACGTTGATGCCGAGCTCCCCGAGCGCGGTCAGCACCTCTGGCAGCGTGGATAGCCTCTCGCCCGCAAACTGCGGCCCGAACCATCCACCGGCATCGAGCCCGGCGAGGTCCGAGGCACGGATGTCCCCGACCGAGCCCTTGCCCGACGTGGTTCGGTCCAGCGTTACGTCGTGGATCACCACCGGCGTACCGTCGGCCAGCAAGGCCACGTCGAGCTCCACCCAGGTGGCGCCCTGGTCGCGCGCGGCGCGAAAGGCGGCAATAGTGTTTTCAGGCGCCACCGCGGAGGCGCCGCGATGCGCTTGAACGTCCTCGGTGGTCCGAGGTTGGCTTCTGGTCATTTTTTGTTCTGTCCCCTGGTGACGCCCAGTGTCAGTCAGTGCGGCGCCCCGTTTCCCTGTTGAATGGATGCAGGTCGGCCATGCTCACATATAGCGCGGCCTGTGCACCCTCGGTAACTGCCGTCCGCGCCGGCACGGCGGCCACGATCAATTGCTCGCTGCCATCGAGCCGCATATGCAGGTGGCTCTCGCCGCCGATCGGCTCATAGAGCTCGACGGTGGCCTTGAGCGCCAGATGCGGATCCTCTGGCGGCGCCAACTGGATCGTATCGGGGCGAATGCCGACGAGGTCGGTGCCCTCGGGCAGGGTCAACGTGCCCTTGTCGCGCAGGTAGTCGATCTCGATCAGGTTCATCGGCGGTGAGCCGATGAAGCCGGCGACGAACAAGGTGGCCGGCCGTTCATACAGCGCCAGCGGCGCCCCGACCTGCTCGATGCGTCCGGCATTCATCACCACCAGCCGGTCGGCCAGAGTCATGGCCTCGAGCTGGTCATGGGTGACATAGACGCTGGTTGTCGCCAGGTTCCGCTGCAGGCGCTTGATTTCGATGCGCATCTGACCGCGAAGTTTGGCGTCGAGGTTGCTCAGCGGTTCGTCGAACAGGAAGGCCTTGGGCTGGCGCACAATGGCGCGGCCCATGGCGACGCGCTGGCGTTGCCCGCCGGAAAGCTGGCGCGGACGACGATCGAGGAAGGGCGCGATTTCGAGGATGCGTGCGGCCTCGTTGACCCGGCGGTCGATCTCGTCGCGTGGCGTCCCTCGGTTTTTCAGCCCGTATTCCAGGTTCCCGCGCACCGTCATATGCGGGTAGAGCGCATAATTCTGGAACACCATGGCAATGTCGCGCTCGGCCGGCTCCTTGGTGTTGACCACCGTGCCGTCGATGGCGATGGTGCCCTCGCTGATCGCCTCAAGCCCGGCGATCATCCGCAGCAGGGTGGACTTGCCGCAGCCGGAAGGACCGACCAGCACCACCAACTCCCCGTCCGGTATGGCCAGGTCGAGGTTGTGGATGGCGGTGACTCCGCCGGCATAGACCTTCTTGACGCCCGTGATGTCGATACTTGCCATGGTGCTTATTTCTCGGTTTCGACCAGGCCTTTGACGAACAGGCGCTGCATCAGGATGACGACGAGGACGGGGGGCAGCATGGCCAGCATCACGGCGGCCATGACGAAGTTCCATTGCGGCTCGGCATCGGCGGTGGCCGCCAGCCGTTTGATGCCCATGACCACGGTGTAATATTTGCTGTCGGTGGTCACCAGCAGCGGCCACAGATACTGCACCCAGCCATAGATGAAGAGGATGACGAACAGGGCCGCGATATTGGTCCGGCTGAGCGGCAAGAGGATATCGCGGAAGAACTTCATCGGTCCCGCGCCGTCGACGCGTGCCGCTTCCATCAGCTCATCGGGCACGGTGAGGAAGAACTGGCGGAACAGGAACGTGGCGGTGGCTGAAGCGATCAGCGGAATGATCAGGCCCGGATAGGAATTGAGCATCCCCAGGTCCGACACCACCTTGAAAGTGGGGATGATGCGCACTTCGACCGGCAGCATCAGCGTGATGAAGATGATCCAGAACGCCAGTAGCCGGAACGGGAACTTGAAGAACACGATGGCATAGGCGGATAGGATCGAAATGATGATCTTGCCCACGGCGATCGAGATCGCCATCACCAGCGAATTGAGCAGCATGATCGAGAGCGGCGGCGCACCGGCGCTCGAAATACCCTCATTGAGCATGAAGCTGTAGTTCTCGATCATGTGCGGGCCAGGCAGCAGGGGCACCAGGCCCCGCATGAAATCGCCGCTGCCATGGGTCGAGGCGATGAAGGCGATATAGACCGGGAACACCACGATCACGACGCCGATGATCAGCACCAGGTGGGTGAGGAAGGCGAGGAAGGGTCTGTTTTCGATCATTCTGGCCGCTCCCTAATACTGGATCCGTCGCTCGACAAAGCGGAACTGGATGGCGGTGAGGGCGATAACCACGATCATCAGCACCACCGACTGGGCGGACGATGAACCGATGTTCAGCCCGAGAAAGCCGTCGGTATAAACCTTGTAGACCAGCGTATTGGTCGCCTGGGCCGGGCCGCCCTGGGTGGTGGCGTCGATGATGCCGAACGTGTCGAACATGGCGTAGTTGATGTTGACGATCAGGAGGAAGAAGGTGGTCGGCGCCAGCAGCGGAAAGACGATGGTCCAGAAGCGCTTGAACGGTCCCGCGCCATCGATGGCGGCGGCCTCGATCAGCGATTGCGGTACCGATTGCAGCCCGGCGACGAAGAACAGGAAATTGTAGGAGATCTGTTTCCAGCTCGCCGCGATGACGACAAGGACCATGGCGTCGACGCCGTCGACCCGATGGTTCCAGCTGATGCCCACGGCGCGCAGCATATAGGGTGCGATGCCGATGGTGGGGTTGAACATGAACCACCACAATATGCCCACCACGACCGGCGCCACCGCATAGGGCCACACCAGCATGGTGGTGTAGAGCCTGTTGGTGCGCAGCAGCCGGTTTACGCAGACGGCAAGGATCAGCGAGATCGACATCGAGAGCAGCGTGACGCTGATCGCGAAGATGGCCGTCTTGCCGACCGAGCTCAGATAGCGCGGGTCGATGAACAGCCGGCGGTAATTCTCGAACCACACGAAACTGGTCTTGAAGCCGAACGGATCCTCGCGCTCGAACGAGGATTTGACGGCCTGCAGCGCCGGCCAGATGAAGAAGATCAGGGTCACGGCAAGCTGCGGGATGAGCAGCATGTAGGGGAGTATCTTGTTGGGGAAGACAGTTCGCTTGGCCTGCATGCTCCGCCTCGTTCTGTGCCGCTCCGGCGCAGCATTGCTGTCGCGTCGCGGTCTGCGCTCATGCTCCACCCTCGCGCGGAGGGTGGAGCTGGCTTGGGGCCGATGGCCTACTGGTTGGCGGCTTCGAAGTCGCGCAGGATCTGGTTGCCGCGTTCGACGGCTGAATCCAGCGCTTCCTGGGCGGTCTTGGAACCGGCCAGCAAGGCTTCGAACTCTTCATCCACGACGGCGCGTGCCTGGGTCAGGTTGCCGAAGCGAATGCCCTTGGAATTGGCCGTCGGCGTACCGCGGGTAATCTGCTGGATGGCGATATCCGAGCCTGGGTTCTGCGCATAATAGTCCTGCGACTTGCCCAGATCGTAGGCAGCATTGGTGATCGGCAGGTAGCCGGTCGCCTGGTGCCAGGCAGCCTGGACTTCAGGCTGGCTCAGGTAGGTGAAGAACTGGGCGACGCCCTTGTAGACTTCAGGATCCTTGCCGTTCAGCGTCCACAGGGTAGCGCCGCCGATGATCGAGTTCTTGGGTTCGGTGATCTCGTCGTCGTAATAGGGCAGGGGCGCGAAGCCGACCTTGAAGTCCTTGGCATTGTTGATGACGCCAGCGCGTCCAGCCGAAGAGTTCATGAAGATCGCGCATTCCTGGGCATAGAACTTGGGAGCGGCATCGGCGCCGCCACCAGGACCGCCATACTGGAAGAAGCCTTCGTCAGCCCACTTCTTGAGATTGTCCCAGTGCTTGACCTGCAGCGGGCCATTGAAGGTGAACTCGGTGGCGAGGCCACCAAAGCCGTTGTCGAGCGTGCCGAAGGGTACGTCGTGGATGGCCGAGAGATTCTCGGTCTGGATCCAGGTGATCCAGGCGCTGCTCAGCGCACAGGGCGCGGCGCCCGATTCCATGATCTGGCGACCCATGGTTTCCAGTTCGGCCCAGGTCTTGGGCGGCGTTTCGGGGTCGAGGCCGGCTTTCTCGAACACGTCCTTGTTGTAGTACATGATCGGGGTGGACGAGTTGAACGGCATGGACAGGATGTTGCCGTCGACGTCGGAATAGTAGCCGGTTACCGGGGCCAGGAACCCGCTCGGATCCCAGGCTTCGCCATTGTCGGCCATGAGCTGGTAGACCGGATAGACCGCGCCCTTGGCGGCCATCATGGTGCCGGTACCCACTTCGAACACCTGGACGATGGCGGGCTGCTCATTGGCGCGGAAGGCCGCGATGGCGGCGGTCAGCGTCTCGGGATAGGTGCCCTTGTAGGTGGGGACGATCTTGTATTCGGTCTGGCTCTCGTTGAAGCCGGTCGCGATGTCCTCGAGCTTCTTGCCCAGCTCGGCATCCATGGCGTGCCACCAGGCGATTTCGGTCTGCGCGGCAACCTGGGGAGCATGGGCGAGCGCTGCGACCAAGGCCGTCGACAGCAGCAGTCCTAGTTTCTTCATGGGGTCGTTCCTCCTGTTTTTGAGCAAAGGATCTCCGTCCTCGCATTGCCAATTCGTAGCAACGCGATGTTCATTTGGCAAAGGGGATGTTCAAGTGAACACAAAACGAGACCGTGATCGGCCTCGCAGCCCATAAATCATGCTCATGTGAACGGCGAATGACACTTCAGGTCGTGGCAATCAATCCGCTGGGGAGGCGTCGCAACTTGAGTGGTTGCAGCCCGAAGAACGCTTTGGCAGCGTCGACAGGAGCGCTCTTGGCGTCTCAGAATTGGCGCCACATCCGCATTGCGGTGGATTTCGACCGACAATCGAAAAAATAGAACAAATATGATATTGTATTACTTTTCAATCTCTGCTGTATTCATGCCGATCTGGGAGGATCGCCTACATCGCTGAACGCTATCCCGCCGCGCAGAGTTGCGTCGGCCGGTTGTCCGCGCCAGACGCGCGGCGCCGGGATGGATGTTGCAGCGTCTACGCCGGTAAGGAGGATACTACTTGGCGCTACTGAAACTGGAAGGCGTGACAAAGGAATTTGGCGCCATCCGAGCACTGTCTGATGTGAGCTTCGACATTCAGCCGGGCGAGGTTGTCGGCCTTATGGGCGACAACGGTGCCGGCAAGTCGACTTTGGTCAAGATCATCTCCGGCATCTATCACCCGACAGGCGGCAAACTGACGTTTGACGGCGTCACGGCCGATATCGGCAGCCCGGGCGAAGCCCGCAAGCTGGGCATCGAGACCGTCTATCAGGATCTGGCGCTCGCCGATAACCTGACGGCCGCCGAGAACATCTTCCTGGGCCGTGAGCTCAAGTACAATATCGGGCCATTCCGCTTCCTGCGCCACAACGCCATGAACGCGCGCGCCTCGGAGCTCTTTGCCGAGCTCAAGTCGGAAACGCGGGCCGGCGACTATGTGCGCCAGATGTCGGGCGGCCAGCGGCAGGCCGTCGCCATTGCGCGGACGCGCCTCTCCGATGCCAAGCTCGTGCTGATGGACGAGCCGACCGCAGCCATCTCGGTTCGCCAGGTGGCAGAGGTGCTCAGCCTCATTCATCGTCTCAAGGATGCCGGCATCGCCGTCATCCTGATTTCCCACCGCATGCCCGACGTCTTCGCTGTCTGTGAGCGCGTCATCGTCATGCGTCGTGGCACCAAGGTGGCCGACAAAGCCATCGCCAGCTCCTCGCCCGAGGAAGTTACTGCACTCATTACCGGGGCTAAGGAGGCTGCGTGATGGCTGGACCCAACGTTCAGACTTTTTCCAATGTCGGCGAGACCAAGTTCTGGCAGCGCGGTTTCCTCGCCAGCCAGTCAGCCTATGTGCTGGCGGCGCTGGTCGTGCTGATGGTCGTGATGAGCCTGCTGTCGCCCAATTTCCTGACCGCCGGCAACCTCTCCAACATCACCCGCAATTTCTCGTTCATCGCCATCGCGACGCTCGGCATCACGCTGGTCATCATCACCGGTGGCATCGACCTCAGCGTGGGCTCGACCATCGCGCTTTCGGCGACGGTCACCTCGATCGTGATGAGCTCGATGGCCACCGCCAACTTCTATCCCTTCCCGGGTAGTGCGCTGGTGCTCTCGGTGCTGGCAGGCCTGGCCGCGGCCGGTGCGGTTGGCCTGTTCAACGGCCTTACCATTGCCAAGCTCAAGCTCAGCCCGTTCGTTACGACGCTGGGTACCCTGTCCATGGTGCGCGGCCTCGTCTACGTGGCGACTCAGGGTCGCGGCGCCTTCCCGACCGGACCGGACAAGGAGCTGTTCCTGCTCGTCACCGCCGGCAAAGTGTTCGATGTCGTGCCGATCGCCTTCATCTACCTGCTGATCTGTGCGCTGGTCATGTGGGTGGCGCTCAACCACACCGCCTGGGGCAAGCATGTCTTCGCCATCGGCAGCAACGAGAGCGCGGGCCGTCTCACTGGCGTTAACGTCGACCGCGTCAAGATCCAGGTCTACGTGCTGTGTTCTCTGGCTGCCGGCGTCAACGGCATCATCATCTCGGGCTGGCTGGGCTCGGCCCCGGCCAATCTCGCCACCGCCTATGAGCTGACCATTATCGCCGCGGCCGTTATCGGCGGCGCCAACCTCGCCGGTGGCGTCGGTGGCGCGGCTGGCGCCATCATCGGCTGCATCCTCATCGAGGTCATCCGCAACGGGCTCGTCCTGGCGCGCGTGGACCCCTACTGGCAACAGGCCCTGGTGGGCGCAATCATCGTCGCTGCCGTGCTGGTCGACCGTCTCCGGTCGATGCGAAACGGCTGACGACGCAAAGCATCGCCGCCCGGCTCAACCGGGCGCCGAAGGGAGGCCGGCGAAGTTTTTTCGCTGGTGCAAAACCCGGACAAGCGTCCGGTTCGTTTGGAGGAGAATACTATGACTAAGACAGCAATCGTGCTCGGCACGATCGCCACGATGTTCCTCGGCGGCACTGCCATTGCCCAGGATACCTTTACCTTCGCCGTCGTGCCCAAGGCCATGAACAACCCGTTCTTCGACCTGACCCGTGATGGTTGCGAAGCCCGTGCCAAGGAACTGGGCAACGTGACCTGCATGTATATCGGTCCGGTCGAGCACGAAGCCACCACCCAGGCTCAGATCATCGAAGACCTGATCACCCAGGGCGTCGATGGCCTCGCCATCTCGGTGTCCGATATCGCTGCCGCCACCACCGTGATCGATCGCGCTACCGCAGCCGGTATCGCCGTCATCACCTTCGACTCCGACGCCCCTGACAGCACCCGTACCGCCTATGTCGGTACCGACAACAAGCTGTTCGGCGTTGATCTGGGCAAGCTGCTGCTGCAGGTTGCTCCCGAAGGCGGCACCTATGGCATGATCTCGGGCGGCGCTGCCGCTCCGAACCTGGCTCTGCGCGTCGATGGCGTCCGCGAAGCCCTGGCTGGTTCGAACTGGACCGAAGTCCCCGGCTCGCCGACCTTCTCGAACGACGACATCGCGCTCGCCGTGCAGCAGATGGGCGACCTCAAGACTGCCAACCCCGACATCAAGGCAATCGTGCCCGTCGGTGGCTGGCCGATGTTTGCTCCGGACGGCTGGAAGAACTTCGTCGACCAGTACAAGGCAGACGTCGACAGCGGCGCCCTGGCGCTCGTGGTCGCCGACACGCTTCCCCAGCAGCTCCAGCTGCTCAAGGAAGGCTATGCCCACGGCCTCGTCGGCCAGCGTCCTTACGAAATGGGCCAGAAGGCCATGGACACCCTGCTCGCCATCAAGAACGGCGAGACGGTTGACGAAATCATCTACACCGGCAACGACGTCGTCACCGCCGCAAACGTTGATGAATTCCTGAAGTAAGGCCAACGCCTTTCATTTCGCCCGGTCGCCCCTTTCGGGGCGGCCGGGTTTTCATTTCGGCTGCGGCCTCGGCGTTGCCCCGAGGCGCGCCGACAGGAGCTTGACCGACCGCCAGCGGGTATCGCTGTCGCTTGGCGACATGCTGATCGCGTCGGGAAAATGCAGGATCACGTCGACTGCTCCGGTGCCCGCCGCAATGGTCTCGGCAGGAATTTCGAGATCGACCTCGAGCGGCACTCCGGCTAACGCGTTGGCCACGCCCAGTTCCATCCCGTTGGCCTCGATGCCGATCCGCTGCGCTGGATGCCCCTCGCGTGATATCGCAACCATGTCCAGCGACAGGAAAAGCGGCCCCCGCTCCGCCGCCGGGATGGCAAAGCGCAACCGCGACGACGTGCCCACCGCATGCGTGCCGTCGCCGGCGGGCCCTTCCCAGCCGCAGACCCGCAGCGGCTTGGCCAGTTCCAGCCCATCGCTGCGAAACGATACCGTGGTGCCCAGCGCATAGTCGCCGGAAACCGGCTGGTTGAGGCAGGTCGTGGTCCGATCGATGTAATAGGCGCGGTAGTCTGCCGGGACCTGCGGGTGGAGCATGAACCAGGCCACCACCAGCTCGAAGGCGATGGCGAGCGCAACGACCCCATAGGCAATCAACGTAACGGGGCGGCTTGGCGGGGAAGCGAGCTCAGACAAGGGTCAGCACTCCCGTCAACCAGCCCACCGTGCCGAAATAGCCCCCGATCAGGATCACGCCCAGGCTCACGATATGGACCAGCCGCCAGCGTGCCAGCAGTGTCATCGCGGTGACGGTGACCGGCGCCAGTCCCACCACGAAGCGCAGCATCGAGGCCAGGCCGGCGGATAGCGGCAGTGTCAGGCAGACCAGGCAAAACAGCGCTGCTGCAAATTGCCGCCGAACCGCCATCACGATGGTCATGCCCATGCCCACCAGCCAGGCGACACCTAGCTGTTGCGACACGGTCGGCCACCAGCTGTCCTGCGGGAAGTTGGTCAGGGCGTTCCACAGATAAACCAGCGGATTGCCCGTGGCCCGGCCCCAGGCGCGCTGCACATGGCTGAAGGCCAGGGCGTCGCCAATGTGCCAGTGCAGATAGGCCATGTAGGCAAATAGCCCGAGCGGCGCAATGAAGATGGCGACCAGCAAGTCGGGCCGTCTGAACACCGCCGGAACAAACCCCATTGCCGTGCCGCCCCGCTGGCGATGGTCGAGCCACGCCTGCAGCACGATGGCCAGCACGATGAATACCCCAACAATGCGGGTGCCTGAGACAAGCGCGGCAAAGATGCCGGCGGCGAGATAGTCCCGCCTCTGCAGCGCCGCGAAGACGCAGATGGTCAGCGTCAGGAACAGCACCTCGGTGTAGAACGTGGTGAAGTAGATTGCGAAGGGCCCCGCCAGCAGGAAGGCGCAAAACAGGCTATAGGCCCGCATATCCTTGCCCAGCAGCGGCCAGGCCGCCCGTGCCGCGATGACGCTGAGCAGGACGGAGGTCCCGGTAGCCAGCGCCATGGTGGGCAGGCCTGTCACCATGTGCAGGAAGCCGATCAGCATGGGATAGAGCGGGAAGAAGGCCCAGTTGCCCGCATTGATCATGCTGGGCACGGGGAAGGGATCGTAGCCTTCCTCGGACAGCCGCACATACCAGCCGCAGTCCCACCGGCAGAGGCCATCCGCGAAATTGGCGACCGACGCGTCACCCACGGTGTGAGCATAGGCGAGATACCGCACCAGCAGCCCGACTACGGCGAAAGCCACCGGAACCAGCAGCAACACGGTGTTCGTCGCCTGCGCCCGAGGCTGCGATTGTTCGACTGTGACGGTCAAATTTGTCCCCGGGACCACGGCATTTTCCCGCTCGTTCATAACCCGCCCAAGGCCGTTCGGCTGCGTCGCGATCTATGCTTGTGGCGCATGGAACGCATGCGACAACTTTTTTAGCCTAGTCGGCGTTCGAGCTTTACCCAAGAACACGGCGGTTCATCACTGACAGGATGCCCGGTGAAGCCTTATTCCAGCCTGCCCAATCGTCGTCAGATCCTACAGGGGCTTGGCGCCTCCGCGTTCTTCCTCTCCACCACATCGCTGACTCTGCCGGCACGGGCACAGGATCAAAGCGAGTTCGCCTTCGATTACGACAGCTTCAGCGCCCGTATGCAGGCGCTCGCTGCGGCCCCGTTTGCGCCGGTTACCGCCCAGCTTCCCGAGGCATTCCAGCAACTCGACTACGACGCCTACCGCAAGATCCAGTACCGCGCTGACGCCGGCAAATGGACCGACGACAACGTCGGCTATCGCTTGCAGGCCTTTCATCTGGGCTGGCTGTTTGCCGAACCGGTAAAGGTCTTCGAGGTCGAATCGGGCAAGGCGCATCCCGTTGATTTTAGCGCAGCCGATTTCGAGTATCATGACACTGCCGTGGCTGAAGCCGCAGAGGCGCAGGAGTTCCCCGGCGTGGCCGGCTTCCGCGTCAACTATCCCATCAATCGGCCCGAGGCCTATGACGAACTGGTCTCGTTCCTCGGCGCCAGCTATTTCCGCTCGCTCGGCCGCGACAATATCTATGGTCTGAGCGCCCGCGGCCTGGTGCTCAATTGCTGGGTCGACCTGCCCGAGGAATTCCCCCGCTTCTCCGAATTCTACATCGAGAAACCCCAGAATGGCGGGCCTCTGACGGTCTATGCCGCGCTCGATAGCCAGAGCGTCACCGGGGCCTATCGCTTCGTCATCACCCCGGCCAGCGATGCTGCCCAGGAAACCACCATGGACGTAACCGCGCGGCTCTATTTCCGCGCTGACGTCAAGGAACTGGGCGTCGCCCCGCTGACCTCGATGTTCCTCTATGCCGAGGCCAATCGCGGCGGCTTCGACGACTATCGGCCGCAGGTGCATGACAGCAACGGCTTGCTGGTCGAGCGCGAAGGCGGCGAAGTCATGTGGCGCGCGCTCAACAACGGCCCGACCCTGGGCAATTCCTACTTCTGGGAAAACAATCCACAGGCATTTGGCCTTTACCAGCGCGGCCGCGACTTCGAGAGCTATCAGGATGCCGGCGCCCATTATGAGCGGCGCCCTTCGCTGCGGGTCGAGCCGCAAGGCCAGTGGGGCCAGGGCATGGTCCGGCTGATCGAAATTCCGGCCAAGCTGGAAGCCGATGACAACATCGTCGCCTTCTGGATTCCGGCCGAGCCGGCGCTGGCCGGCCAGGCGCGCGAATACGCCTACCGGCTGATCTGGGGCAACCTCGACCCGGCCGAAAATGCGCCCACCGCCTACGTCGCCGAGACGCGCGCGGGTGTCGGCGGGGTGTCGGGCGTCGAGAACGCGGCAAGCCTGCGCAAGTTCGTCGTCGACTTCAAAGGCGGCGAGCTGGACACATTTTCGCCCGGAACGCCGATAGATGTCCTGGCGACCGTGAGCGGCGGGGTCATGCGCAATTCCGTGCTGTCCCGCGTCGATGCCAATGGCGTCTGGCGCCTGGTGCTGGACGTTGAGACCGACGGCGTCGCGCCGCTCGAGCTCAAGGCCTACCTGGTTGGTTTGGGGAAGAAGCTGACTGAAACCTGGCTCTACCAGTGGAGACCCCTCGTATGAAACACACCACCGAATTTCCTTTTGCCAACGCCCTTCCCGATGCGCCCCTCCATATGCCCAAGCAGCGGCTGGAATATCGGCGTTCGCTGCTGAGCGTTCTGCGCGACACGCTGTCGGCGTTCGCCGGTCGTTGATCGGAACGCACCAAGCCATGGGTTGGCCTGTCCTGTTTCGCTGTGGCGCGCTGGCGACTGCGCTCGCCTTCAGCGTCGTTGGCAGCTACCTCGTCCTCCGCCTGGCGGGGGAGGGTAGCGTCAACGCGCTTGACCTGTTGCGCTGCCTGCTGGTGGCCATCAGCAGCTTCTGGCTGGTCTGGGGCAGTGCCGCCGCGGTACTGGGCGTCTTCAGGCGCAGGCCGGTGACGTCGCCGTCCACTGCCCCGATTGCGGGACGCACGGCCATCTTGGTGCCCATCTACAACGAAGACCCGGTCGCCACCTTCTCGCGCATCGCGGCCATGAACCGCAGTCTCGTTGCGCAAGGGCAGGCCGACCACTTTCATTTCGCCGTGCTGTCGGACACCCAGTCGATGGAATGCGCTGCCCAGGAGGCAGTGTGGTTCGAGCGCCTGTTGCAGGAACCGCAGAGCGAGGGCCGCATCTTCTACCGGCGGCGCGAGCGCAATATCGGTCGGAAGGCCGGCAATATCGAGGACTTCGTCGCCCGGTCCGGCGGCGCCTATGACTACGCGCTCATTCTTGATGCCGATAGTCTGATGGAAGGCGCGACCATGGTAGCCATGGTGCGTCGCATGGAGGCTGACCCCGACCTCGGCCTGTTGCAGACCGTGCCGCGCATCATCAATGCCCGCACCATGTTCGGCCGCTCCATCCAGTTCGCGGCGTCCTACCTGTCGCCCACCTTTGCTCGCGGTGCCGCGCTGATGCAGGGGCGGGAGGGGCCCTATTGGGGCCACAACGCCATCGTTCGCATGCATGCCTTCGCGGCGAGCTGCGGCCTGCCCGAACTGTCGGGCACCCCGCCGTTTGGCGGCCACATCCTCAGCCACGATTATGTCGAGGCCGCGCTGCTGTCGCGTGCCGGCTGGAAGGTCGAGGTCGATCCCTGGCTGGAGGGTTCCTACGAGGAAGGCCCGGAAAACCTGATCGAATATGCCAAGCGCGACCGTCGCTGGTGCCAGGGCAACTTGCAGCATGGGCGCCTCCTGGCGGCGCCGGGCCTCAAGATCTGGAGCCGCTTCACCTTCATCCAGGGTATCATGGCCTACCTCGCCTCGCCGCTCTGGCTGGCGCTGCTGATCATCAGCATCGTGGCCGGTGCGCTGCCCGATCAGCCGCCGGTGCTGCCGGGCCTGGGCGTCCCTCTCATCGAGGTCTGGGCCCTTGGTCTTGTCGTGGCGGCGATCCTGGTACTGCCCAAGGTGCTGATCCTGCTCCGCGGCGCCGTCGATGGCCAGAACCGACGCTTCGGTGGCACCCCCGTGACACTGCTGTCCGTGCTGGGTGAGATCGCATTGTCGACCGTCCTGGCGCCGACCATGCTGCTGCTGCAGACCCGTGCGGTCGCCCAGGTTCTGTTGGGCCTTGATGGCGGTTGGCCGCCAACCGGCCGCGGGCAGAACTGGGTGAGTGTTCGCGAGGCCGTTCACGCCACCTGGTGGATCGTCGCCCTTGCGACGCTGGCCCTCGGTGGCACGCTGGCCTTCGCGCCATCGGTGGCGGTCTGGGTCGCTCCCGCCATGCTGCCGGCCATGGTGGCCCCGCTGCTGGTCTCGGCCACGTCGCGCCCGTCGCGCCATCTGCCGCTGCCCTTCCGCACCGAGATCGAGATCGCGCCACCGCCCGTCCTGGTCGAGCAGCGCGCCGTCCTGTCGGCCTGGTCTGTTCCGGGCCCGTCCATTGAAACCGAAGCCCCCGTGGCAACCATGAGGGCGGCAAGCCATGTCCCTGCCTGATACCACGACCTACCGGTCGGCCGGCCTGCTGGGCCCCAACTGGATGCGCGCCATCTGGTCGCCGGCAACGACGCGCGCTGCGTCCGGCGCCCCGGTCGGTCGCGATGCGCGCCTCGACATGTTCCGGGGCATTGCCCTGATGATGATTTTCATCAACCACGTGCCGGGCACCATCTACGAGACCTTCACCAACCGCAATTTCGGCTTCTCCGACGCCGCAGAAGCCTTCGTCTTCATGTCGGGCATGGCCGCGGGCCTGGCCTATTCCAACGGCTTCCGGTCCGGCAATCTGTGGCTGGCCATATCAAAGGTCTGGGCGCGTGCACGCCAGCTCTATTTCGTGCACATCACCATCACCATGCTGTGCCTCGGCATGTTCTCGGCGGCGGCGCTCTGGTTCGGCCTGCCCGAGGTGATGCACAAGAACAATATCACCCCCATCTATGGCCAGCCCCTGAGCA
>CBFGMY010000045.1:0-22840 GCA_965650055.1 uncultured Devosia sp. | reverse complement strand
GGCGCGGCGCGTTCGGCGACCTGGTGGGCCACCGCGAAGGTGGAGCCACCGGAAATGCCGGTGAGGATGCCTTCCTTTTGCGCCAGGCGCTTGGCCCAGACCATGCCATCGGGTCCGGCGATTGGGATCAGCTCGTCATAGCCCCCCTTGTCCACCGCCTCCTGTAGCACCAGGGGAATGAAATCCGGCGTCCAGCCCTGGATGGGATGCGGCGTGAAGGCGGGGTGGCTGACACTGGGGGCGCCCCCGTCGCCGCGTTCCTGCGCCAGGCCGCTGCCGAGCAACTGGGCATTGGCCGGCTCGCTGAGAATGATCTTGGTTTCCGGCCGCTCGCGCCGCAGCACGCGCGAAATCCCGGTGACCGTGCCGCCCGTGCCATAGCCGGTCACGACATAGTCGAGCCTGGAGCCGGCGAAATCATTGATGATCTCGCGCGCCGTCGTGGCCTCATGGATATCGGCATTGGCGCTGGTTTCGAACTGTCGCGCCAGGAACCAGCCATTGGCCTCGGCCAGTTCCACTGCCTTGTTGTACATCCCCAGCCCCTTCTGGGCCCGCGGCGTCAGCACCACCTTGGCGCCGAGCATGCGCATCAGCTTGCGCCGCTCGATGGAGAAGCTGTCGGCCATGGTAACGACCAGCGGATAGCCCTTCTGAGCGCAGACCATTGCCAGGCCAATACCGGTATTGCCGCTGGTGGCCTCGACGACCGTCTGCCCGGGCTTGAGTGCGCCGCTACGCTCGGCCGCCTCGATGATGCTGAGGGCCAGCCGATCCTTGACCGACCCTGCCGGATTGAAGAATTCGGCCTTCACATAGATGGTGACGCCGGGAACGCCCAGATTGTTGATGCGGATTGCCGGCGTGTCGCCCACGGTCTCGACAATGCTCTCGAACAGTCTGCCCCGTCCCTTGGTGGTTCGCGTGGCTGAAGCCATATCCCGTCTCCCTCGCTGCTGCCGGACCGCGCCGGATACGCCATCCTACATTCAATGCACCAGCGAGACAGCGGGGAAACGCACGCTGGCGCCAGGCGCCAGCGTGGGGCGGTGCCGTGCCTATTCGGCCGTTTCGCGCTTCTGATGGATCAGATCGCCAACCGTCTCGAACGCATCGGGATAGGCATTGACGATGTCCTTGGGATTGCCGGCAGCCAGACCGTTGTCGCGGGTCCGCAAATACTGGAACATTGCGCCCGGGGTCTCATGCACGGTCCCATCCTCCAGAACATAAGTGGTGCCGTTGCCATGGCTGTTGCCATTGCCGTTACCATTGCCCTGATCGGCCAGGCTTGCCTGCGTCGCCAGCAGTGCGAGGCCGAGGCCGAGCAGGAACGATGTGTTCGAGGTGATCTTCATTGTCTTGGTTCCTTGTTTTCGCCTGCCCGGGAGGTGGGCGAAGCGCCGCCACCATAAGGGGTGCTGCATGGAACCAGCCTGATCGCCGCTGTCAGCTCCGCGTAAGCGGGAGCCTTACCAAAGGCTGACAACAGCGCTCAGAGGCTCGCAAGCCCGGCCCTGCTACCGTGACCGGCCTCAATCATGTCATGCGAGGCAATGCCGTGTCCCTTGATCCCGACAGCCGCCCCGACCTTTCACCACCCCATGCCGGCGAATGGACCTTCACCGGCGACATCGAGGACAAGGGTGCCTTTACCGACACCTGCGACGCCTGCGCCAAAGCCGGCCTGCGTATAAGCTTCGTCATTCGCCACCGCGATAGCGGCCAAATCCACCGCATCTGCAGCAATTGCCTCTGCCGCAGGCCGGTCTCGTTCGAGGTCGACGGCGCCCGCCCTCGATCTCGAGCAGCGGCGCATCCTGGCCAAGGACCTGCTGGCCCGGACGCAGTCGCGCACCTGCCGCGACACGATCAGACAAGTCCTGCAGCTGACCACCGATCCCGCGCTGCCTGAAATCAGCGCCTATTTCGACCGCAACCTGCAACTGTCGCCGCGACGCGCGGCCAAGCTGTTCCCACTGCTCAAGCGCCTCCGCCGGAACGTCGACCCGTCAATTTTCGAGGTGCAGATGCGCGGCGCCGGCCACAAGGAAGAATTCGCCGACCTCGGCGAAACCGAAAAACGCACGGTCTGGCCCGCATTGTCAGCCACCGTGAAGCAACGCCTGGCGACCCTCGGCCTCGGCCCGCATTTGCGCGGCGGCTAGACAACTAGCCCGCCGTTACCCGCAGACCGTTCTGCGGGTCAAAAAGCAGCGCTCGGTGCCGGTCGAAGGCGATGCCGACGCTGTCGCCGACGGCGATATCGGGCCGATCCCGTAGCACCGCGGTGATGGTCTTGCTGCCGACCAGCATCTGCACATGTGTCTCCGAACCGGTGGGCTCGACACTGCGGACGGTTGCCGGGATGCCGTTGGTATCGAGGGTGACATGCTCTGGCCGGATGCCCAGCTGCATCGAGCGGCCGCCATGCACCGCGACGCCTTGCGGCAAGGCCCAGGACGTTCCGTCCCTGCCCGCCAGGCTGGTGCCGTCGGCGGCCACATCGCCCTCGATCAGGTTCATCGCTGGCGAGCCGATGAAGCTGGCCACGAAGCTGTTGACCGGCGCGTCGTAGATCTGCAGCGGCGTGCCGACCTGCTCGATATGACCATCACGCATCACCACGATCCGATCGGCCATAGTCATGGCCTCCATCTGGTCATGCGTCACATAGATCATCGTGCTGCCCAGCCGCTGATGCAGCGCCTTGATCTCGCTGCGCATCTGCACCCGCAGCTTGGCATCGAGATTGCTGAGCGGCTCGTCGAACAGAAACACGGCGGGATGGCGGACGATGGCCCGGCCCATGGCAACCCGTTGCCGCTGCCCGCCCGAGAGCTGCCGCGGGTAACGGTCGAGCAGCGGTCCGAGGTCGAGGATGGCGGCGGCGCGCGCCACCTCGTTCTCGATATCCTCCCGGCTGCGCCGCGCCAATTTGAGCGCGAAGGCCATGTTGGCGCGCACGGTCATGTGCGGATAAAGCGCGTAGCTCTGGAACACCATGGCGATGTCCCGCTCCTTGGGCTCGAGCTCGTTGACCACGCGGCCGCCGATCTCGATCTCGCCGTCGGTGATGCTCTCGAGCCCCGCAATCATGCGCAGCAAGGTGGATTTGCCGCAGCCCGAGGGGCCAACCAGCACCACGAACTCACCATCATGCGCCGCCACGGAGACGCCGTGGAGCACCTCCAGTTCGCCATAGGCCTTGATCGCCTTGCGTATCACTATGCTCGCCATTGTGTGGCCTCTTGGTTTAGCGGCCGCCCATGCCGGCATTGAGGGCGATGCTGTTGTAGATGAGCTTCTGCAGGACAATCGCGAGGATGATGCCCGGAAGCATGGAGAGGGTGGCGCCGGCCATGATGTAGTTCCATGCCGTGCCCTGCTGCGTCTGGAACAGGGTGAGTCCAACCGGCAGCGTGGCATTGTCGGCGCCGGTCATCACGATCAGCGGCCAGAGGAAGTTGTTCCACTGCCCGATGAAGCTGAACAGCGACAGCAGACCGATCGCCGGCATCGATAGCGGCACGATGATGCTGACCAGGATGCGCAACCGCGAAGCCCCGTCGATCCGCGCAGCCTCCTCGAGCTCATTGGGAATGGACAGGAAAAACTGCCGCAGCAGGAACGAGCCGAATGTGCTGAAGGCAACCGGCAGGATCACGCCCTGGAAGGTGTTGATCATCCCGA
The DNA here is from genome assembly GCA_965650055.1 of uncultured Devosia sp. GTDB lineage: Bacteria > Pseudomonadota > Alphaproteobacteria > Rhizobiales > Devosiaceae > Devosia. The sequence continues at coordinate 19,147 of CBFGMY010000045.1, read as the reverse complement.
GGCTGTTGACGATCAGGAACAGCGGAATGATCAGCATGATGGAGGGCACCATGAGCGTGCCGAGATAGGCCATCAGCAGGGTGTCCCTGCCGACGAACTTGAGCCGTGCGAAGGCGTAGCCGGAAAGGCATGACACCACGACGGTGATGGCGGTAACGCTGACCGAGACGATAAGGCTGTTGAGGAAGAACCGGCCGAAGGGCAGTTCGGTCCAGGCTGCGGCAAAGTTATGCCACTCGAACACGTGGGGCAGGATGCGCACCGGAGTGGCCATCACTTCGGCATTGCTCCGCACCGCGTTGGACACCATCCAGAAGAACGGGAACAGGAACAGCAGCGCCACCAGCGCCAGCGCGCCGTGGTTGAGAATGTCGAGCGCGACAGCACCCGCCCGAGGCTTGGCCCTAGTTGTCATAATGCACCCATTTGCGCTGGAGCCAGAACTGCATCGCCGTCAGCGCCATGATCAGCGCGAACATCACCCAGGCGATCGCCGAGGCGTAGCCCATCTGAAAGTTCTGGAAACCCTTCTGGAAGATGGCGTAACCCAGCGTCGCCGTGGCATTGCCCGGTCCGCCGCGCGTCATCACGTAGATCTGGTCGAATACCTGCAGCGAGGTGATGGCCGTCATGACCGTGCCGAAGAACAGCGTCGGCGAGATCAGGGGCAGCCGGATCTTCCAGAACCGGTCCCAGGCGGTGGCGCCATCGATCCGCGCCGCCTCGAGATAATTGGCCGGCACCATGTCGAGTGCCGCGTTGAACAGCACCGTATTGTAGCCCACACCCGCCCAGAGCGAGACCACGATGACCGCTTGCATGGCAAGGTTCTGGTCGGTCAGCACGCTGGGCACGTGGATGGACAGGCCAGCCATGATGAAATCGAAAAAGCCGTTCGGCGCAAAGATCAGCATCCAGACGATGGCGACGGCGATGCCGGGCGTGAAGGTGGGGAGAAAGAAGATCACCCGGAACCACTTCTGGCCGACCTTGAGGCTCGATATCCACACCGCCAGCCCCAGCGAGATGACCAGGTTCAACACCAGATATTCGGCGGTGAAAAACAGCGTGTTGCGCAGCACCGGCCAGAATTGCGGATCGACGGTAAACAGCTTGATGTAGTTGGCAAAGCCGACAAATTGCGGCGTACCGAGCAGTTTCCAGTTGGTGAAGCTCAGCACCACCGAGGCGATGATCGGCACCACGAGAAAGAGGATCACCCCAATCAGGCTGGGAAGCAGGAAGAGGATCGCCGTGCGCCCCTCCCGCACATCCAGCCGGTTGCGGCGACGTGTGGCCGGTCGGCTCTGCGCCATGGCCGTCTCCTGTGCAATCGTCATACGCTCCTCCTTCTCGACTCCCTTTGGGGGAGATCTGCGCCCTCTTACCCTCGCCCCTTGAGGGACAGGGCGGTCCTTCCGCGTTCAGCGGAAGAACCGGGTGAGGGGTGCTGCGCCATCCCATGCTTCGAGCGTCGGAAAGCGACCCCTCATCCGCCCTTCGGACACCTTCTCCCTCAAGGGGAGAAGGTGAAGCGTGCCCTCGGCATTGGGACGCCAGCTTACATCGGCAGCTGGCTCTGGATGTCGGCCAGCACGCCTTCGGTTGTATTGTCGCCATTGAGGGCGAGCGGCATGTACTGGGTCAGGAGGTTCTCGAAGTCGTTCCAGTATTCATTGAGGCGGAACGGGGTCGAGTGTTCGAACATGTACTGCAGCGTTTCGCGCGTGCCGCTCACATCCTTGGCCGCCACGTCATACCAGAAGCTCTGCTCGGCAAGCCTGCCCGGCAGGGCACGACCGGCGGAAGCCAGGATTTCGGCAGCCTTTGGACCGGTCAGCACCGTCAGCGCCTTGAAGGCTTCCTCCTTGTGCTGGCTGGCGGCGGCAACGCCCCAACCCGAACCGGCCGTGATGAAGCGCGATTCACCTGCGCCGCGCGGCAGCGGGGCAACGCCCATCTTGAAGTCGACGCTGTCCTTGGTGTTGAGCAACACCCATGGCCCATCGATATACATGGCGGCATTGCCCGAGGCGAAACGGCCGCTGCCGGTAATGGCGCCCGCACCCGAGGCGAAGACCGGCGACACCTTGTCGACCGCCGTAAGCTCGGCATATTTGCCCACCGCATCGACATAGCCGGCATTGGTCAGGTCGAACTGGTTGGCGTCGTTGAAATACTCGGCGCCCAGTGCGATCGGTCCAGCCACGTAGTCGAAGGCCTGCGTTGCATAGCCGAAATTGTCGCCCTCCGTCAGGGCGACAGCAGCCGCCTTGAAGTCGTCGAAGGTCCAGTCGAGGGCCGGTTCGGCAAGCCCGGCCGCCGCGAACTTGTCGCGGTTGTAGTAGACCAGCCATGGGCCCACATCATAGGGCAGCGCATACTGCACCCCGTCGTGGGAGAGGCCATCCATGATCGAGGTCTCGAAGGCGGCCTTATCCAGGCCGTCGGCCTCGATAAAGGAATCGAGCGGTTCGAGGATGGAATAGAAGCTGGGCATGCGCATGGACTGCATGGCAACCAGGTCGGCAATCTGGCCCGACGACGCCAGCACCGGCAGGCGGGTCCAGTAGTCGGTCCAGCCCGAGAATTGCGGCGTCACCTTGATATTGGGATATTCGGCGGTGACGAGATCCGCCAGGCTCGTAAAGAGCGCAGTGTCGTTCTCATCGCCCCACATTTGCCAGGTCAGGTTCACCTGCTCCTGGGCCTGAGCGGTCGCAATCAGCGAACTGCCGGCCAGTGCGGCGGCAGCCAGTACAATTGAAAGTCTCACGATAGTCTCTCCTCTGTCATATCGTTTGAGTTCCGTTGGTTACGCATGCCCGGGCCTCTCCTCGGCCCGTTCATGAATGGCGGGGTCAGGCCGAGATCAGGCCCTCCAGATCGGCAATCATGGCGACGAGGTCTTCACGCTGGCGCCCCAGCGCCTCGACATCGCTGCCGGCGGTCAGGATTGACGTCATGCGGGACACGAAATCGGGCGGCAGGCGCTCGAGCTCGGCGGCCATCGGCAGGTTCCAGCCGTCGCCGGGGAAATAGGCACGGTTGAGCGCGAACACGACCTGCAGGATCGCATTGGTGAGCTTGCCCGTCAGACCAACCAGGAACACCAGGTCGCGACGCGCCACCTTGCTTTCATAGTGGTAGTCGCCCGCCCAATATTGCAGCACTTGCCGATATTGCTGCAGCACCGAAGCCCGTAGCGCCTCCGGATAGACGGCAAGTTGCCGTTTCCAGTCACCCAGTTCCCCCTCGGGGTCGAAGGTGATCTGCTGGTTCGCCAGATCCGTCAGCAGATGATAGCCCCAGATGGTCCATTCGAACGTCTTGGGCACCGCGGTGCCCGACAGCCACGCATCGAGATCGCGCCGCACGCCGGCATAGTTGCGCATCCACACGCCATCCATGCGGAAACCCCTGGCCTCCCATTCCCGCCTGGCGCCCTCGAACCGACGCCACTGCTCGGTCTGCCTGATGTCCGGCCCGCGATAGCCTTCGGCATAGACACGGAAATCGTAATCCGACTGCCCGTCCGACCGCCCCTTGCCGCGTGACCCGGCCAGGGCCACGGCGCCATTGCCGTTTTCGGCCAGGTCCGCGATCAGCGGCGTCATGACAGCGATGAGTTCGGCTTCCCGGTCAGTGCCAGCGCCGATATCGGTCTCGAGCACCGTCTCAATCCTTCAGGATCAGCTCGATGACGGGAACGACCACATCCGGCTTGATGACCGGCAATTCGAGCGTCAGCATGTTCTCGCCGACGGCGACCCCGATGTTGGAATCGACCTCCGCCTTCGGATCGAGCCAGTGGATCTCGCTCGCATCGTGCAGGAACTGGGCATACTTGACCTGGCCACCCAACCCCTCGATGTGAATGTGGCGGAACGGCCAGTTCTGCACATGGAGGTAGAGCCGGTTGCCCTTCTGGGTGAATTTGGTGCCATTGGGCGCCTTGAAGGCCGAGGGCCCTGCCCCATAGATCGCCCGCCCGTTGAGCCGCAGCCATTCGCCATAGGTTTCGAGCGCCACAATGGCCCGCTTGTCGAATGTGCCGCGCGCCGTCGGCCCGACATTCATCAGCAGGTTGCCGCCCAGCGACACCGTATCGACGAGTATGTTGATGAGCTGACCCGCATCTTTCCAGGTGCTCTCGTCGCGATGGTAACCCCACGACCCCGAGAAGGTGTGGCACACCTCCCAGCGCACCGGCTTGCCATTGACCGTCGGCGCCACCCGGGGCGTGTATTGCTCAGGCGTCGCCAGATCCTTGGGGAAGTTGCCGTCGGTGGGCAGGTCGAGGCGATCCCCAACGATGATATTGGGCTGCAGCTGGCGGACCAGGCCGATCAGCTCTTCGCTCTGCCAGTCATTGCGACCCTTGCCGGGCATGCCGCGATATTCGCGCTTGGGATAGCTGAAATCGAACCAGATGACGGCGATGTCGCCGAAGCCGGTCAGCAGTTCGGTCACCTGATTGCGCATGTATTCGGCATATTTGCGCACATCGCGCGTCTTGTTCATCTCGAGCGCATCGGGATGGTTGCGCAGCGGATGGATGCCGTCGATCGGGAATTCCGGATGGTGCCAGTCGATCAGTGAATAATAGAACCCGACCTTGAGTCCCTCGGCCCTATAGGCCTCGACATAGGCCTTGAGCAGGTCCTTGCCATAGGGCGTATTGGTCGCCTTGTAGTCGGTGAACTGGCTGTCCCACAGGCAGAAACCTTCATGGTGCTTGGCGGTCAGCACCACATATTTCATGCCCGCTTCCCTGGCACGCCGCGCCCATTCGCGCGGGTCATAGAGGTCGGGATTGAAGTTCTCGAAATACTTCCGGTAGTCCTCCGGCGCGATTTCCTCGCGATGCTGCAGCCATTCGTGCCGCGCGCCCAGCGCATAGAGGCCGAAGTGGATGAACATGCCGAAACGGTCATCGGCAAACCAGGCCTTGCCGGGCGCTGCATCAAGGCCGCCACCGAATGTGAGTGCACTGTCCATCCATCATCCTCCTCATCTCGGTTATCAATCGAACCGGTTCGATAAACATCCTCTTTTGAGTGCGTCTCAGAGTCAACCCTGATTCTCAACGACATCATCCAGCGACATTGCCGTTGCAAAATGACAGCGAAATGCTAGGTATTCCGGCAGCGACAGCGAACCTCTATGACAGAGGAAGGGCTTAGAAGCGGTTCGAGAAGGATCTGATGGCCACCATCCGGGATGTCGCCAAACTAGCCGAGGTCTCCGCCTCGACCGTCTCTCTGGCGTTGAGCAATCCCGGCCGCGTCAGCGCCAAGACGCTCGAGCGCATCCGCCAGGCTGTCGCCGCGGTTGGCTATGTCGCCGACCCGCTCGCCCAGAGCCTCGCCCGCGGCCGCAGCAAGATGATCGGCTTCGTCGTCGGCAATGTCGGCAACCCGTTTTTTGGCGATATCCGCCGCGAGCTTGAGAACTATGCCCTCGAGCATGATCACTTTGTCCTCGTGACCGACAGCTCCGGCAAGCCCGAGCGCGAGCAGGCTTTGGTGGAACACCTGATCGGCCTCAAGATCGCCGGCCTCGCCCTGGCCCCGTCCAGCTTCGGGGCCGACTATGTCGATTTCATCCAGGGCCTCAAGGTGCCCATGGTCTGCTTCGACCAGAAGGTATCGGGTATCGAGCGCGACTTCGTCGGTTCCGATAATTACCTGGCCGGCGCCATGCTGACCGAGCATGTGCTGCAACTGGGTCATCGCCGCATCGCCTTCATCGCCGGTCCGCCGCATATGCATACGGCCTCCGAGCGCTATCGCGGCTTCACCGATACGATGGCCAGCGCTGGCGTCGAGGTGAACCCGGCCTATGTCGTGGATGGCCAGTTCACCCGCTCAGGCGGCTACGAGGCGGCCATGCGCCTGCTCATCCAGCCCGAGCGCCCCACCGCCATCCTGGGCGCCAACAATGCCATGGCCCTGGCGGCCCTGCAGGCGACCCAGGAGCTGGGCTTCAACTGTCCCAACGACATTTCGCTGGCCATGATCGACGACGTGCAGTGGAGCAATGTCATCACCCCGCGCATCACCATGGTGGTCCAGGATACGCTCAAGCTCGGCAATATCATTGCCCGCCGCCTGCTCAACCGCATCACGAGCCCCGAAGCCGCCGCCGAGCCACCGCAGAACTTCGTCCTCGCCCCAAGATTTGTCCCCGGCGCGTCCTGCCGCCGGCTTTAGAGTGCAGGGACTGATCGCAGACCATCAATGCTCGGACCGGCAGTTGCTGTGATCAGCCAGCGCTTCGATGATGCGGCAGTCGCAGATGCGGCCATGTCCGCACTCGTCGACCATGCGAGAGAGCTCCGCCTTGAGCGCTGTGAGGCTGGCGATGCGGCGGTCGATCTCGAGCAGGTGATTGTTGGCGATGCTGTCGGCCTGATGGCAGGACGATTGCGGTTGCGCCGCCATCGCCAGCAGCTCCCTGATATCGTCGATTTCAAAGCCGAGTTCCCGCGAATGACGGATGAAGTTGAGGCGATCGACTTCAGATCGCCCGTAGAGGCGACGGTTTCCCTCCGTGCGCGGCGCTTCCGGCAAGAGCCCGATCTGCTCGTAATAGCGGATCGTCGGCACCTTGACTGCGGTCTGCCGCGACAGTTCGCCGATGGGAAATGACATGAAGAAACCTCTTGCTCCTATAGTGGCTAGAGGTCCTAGCATCCCCCATATTCGAATGGAAGGACGGGACCATGGCTGAACCAACCAAGACCAAATACCGCGTTGGCGGCATGGACTGTGCCGCCTGCGCCAGCAAGATCGAAACCGCGGTGAGCCGCATCCCGGGCGTTTCGGAAGCCAGCGCCAGCTTTACCGCGGGGACGGTGAACGTCGTCCACGACGCCGTGCCATTTGCCGCGATCCAGCAGGCCGTCAAATCGCTGGGATATACGATTGCCCCCGATGGCGCGGCGCTCGCTGCGTCGCCGCCCGCACACGATGACCACGATCACGCCGACCACAGCCATGGCGAGGGCGATATTCACCTGGAAATCTTCGATGGCCCGTGGTGGCAGAGCCGCAAGGCCATGCTGACGCTGACCTGCGGCCTTGCCCTCGTCGTGGCCTACCTGATCGGGCGGGTCTTTCCGGACATCGGCCATTGGGCCTTTCTTGCAGCGCTGCTGGTTGGCCTCGTGCCGGTGGGCAGGCGGGCGATAGCCGGCGCGCGGGCCGGCACACCCTTTTCAATCGAGACGCTGATGAGCATTGCCGCCATCGGCGCGGTCATCATCGGCGCCACCGAGGAGGCCGCCACCGTGGTGCTGCTCTTTCTGGTGGGCGAATTGCTCGAAGGCGTCGCCGCCAGCCGGGCTCGCGCCAGCATCAAGGGCCTTGCCGATCTTGTTCCCAAGACGGCTCTGCTGGTCGAGGGCGAGCAGACGAGGGAAGTGCCGGCTGCAACTCTCGCTTTGGGCGCTGTCATCCTGGTGCGCCCCGGCGACCGCATCCCGGCCGATGGCAGGATTGTCGAGGGCCAGAGCGCCATCGACGAGTCCCCGGTGACCGGCGAAAGCGTGCCCAAGACCAGGCGGGTCGGCGATCCGGTATTTGCCGGCACGATCAACACCGATGCCGTCCTCAAGGTCGAGGTCACCGCCACATCAAGCGACAACACCATCGCTCGGGTGGTCCGGCTGGTGGAGGAGGCGCAGGAGAGCAAGGCGCCCACGGCCCGCTTCATCGACAGGTTCTCGACCTACTATACCCCCGGCGTGCTGGTGGTGGGTGCCCTGGTGGCCGTGGTGCCGCCGCTGCTGTTCGGCCAGTCCTGGGGTGAATGGGTCTATAAAGGCCTCGCTATCCTGCTGATCGGCTGCCCCTGTGCCTTGGTCATCTCGACCCCCGCCGCCATTGCTGCGGCCCTGTCGGCAGGCGCCCGTCGCGGCCTGCTGCTCAAGGGTGGTGCCGTGCTCGAAAGCCTCCGCTCCATCACCATGGTCGCCCTCGACAAGACCGGCACCCTCACCCAAGGCAAACCTGAAGTCACCGACATCATCGGCGTCACCCGGTCCGGGGGCAAGGTGCTGTCCCTGGCTGCGGCGCTCGAAACCGGGTCAAGCCACCCGCTGGCGCTGGCGATCCTGGCCCGAGCCAAGGCCGACAATGTCCCAGTGCCGCCTGCGGCGGCCGCCAGGGCCATCGCCGGCAAGGGTGTTTCCGGCAAGGTCGGCGGCGAAGACGTGCTCCTGGCCTCGCCTGCCGCGGCGGCCGAGCAGACGCCGATCGCTGCCGAGCTTCAGGCCACGATCGACGGCCTGAACGATGCCGGCAAGACCGTCTCGGTCCTGCTTGTCGGCACAGAGATTGTCGGTCTTCTGGCTATCCGCGACGAACCGCGCGTCGACGCGCTGGCAGGCATCGAGGCACTCAGGGCTGAGGGCATCGGCCTTGTCATGCTGACGGGCGACAATGAGCGGACGGCCAGGGCCATCGGCTCGAAACTGGGCATCGACGTTCGCGCCGGCCTGTTGCCGGAGGACAAGCAACGCATCGTGCGCGAGCTGCAGTCGGCGGGCAAGGTCGTCGCCAAGGTTGGCGACGGCATAAACGATGCGCCTGCATTGGCTGCCGCCGACATCGGCATCGCCATGGGCGGCGGCACCGACGTGGCGCTCGAAACCGCCGACGCCGCCGTGCTGCACGGCCGGATGCTCGATATCGCCAGTATGATCGACCTCTCCCGGGCCACCATGGGCAATATCTGGCAGAACATTGCCGTTTCGCTGGGCCTGAAGGCGGTGTTCCTGGTCACCACGATCATCGGCATAACCGGGCTGTGGCCGGCCATCCTCGCCGATACCGGCGCGACCGTCTTGGTCACCCTCAACGCCATGCGCCTGTTGGCGTGGAAGGCCCGCCAGAGCTCCGCCACATAGCGCGGCCGCCGGGCTCGCCATTTCTCCTCGGTGAGCCCAACGACCTGAACGGCGAAAGAACCAGCCAAGGCGAGGGCCGACCGTTCGAATTAATATTACCTGATACCACTTGATGATATTAATGGACTATTTTAGTGATAAGCCCTGAGGGGCAAAGCGCGCAGCGGAGGGAGTGCTGCGCGGCGCGAACGGCGTCCCCTGGATTTCTTGGGAGGAAACCGATGAAGTTATCAGCATTGCTTAAGCTTGCCGGTGGCACCGCGGGTGCACTTGTGCTGTCGACGGCGCTCAGCACCGTCGCAATGGCCGAGCCGGCTATCGTCGCCGGCCCCGCCAGCGACCCGGAATGCCATGCGCCATGGGCGGAAGACACGCAGTTCTTCCAGTTCCCCGCCAAGGAAGGGCCATTCCGCATCGCATTGGCAAACGGCTATATCGCCAATACCTGGCGCATCCAGATGATCCAGACGGCGAAAGCCTATGCCGCCCAGCCCGACGTGGCGGCTCTGCTGTCCGAATTCAAGGTCGTCTCGACTGGTGAAGACGTCGCCGCGCAGATTTCGGCGATCAACAACTTCATCGACAGCGGCTATGACGCGATCGTCGTCAACGCGCAGAACCCGGAGGCCTTTGCTCCGGTGATCAAGCGCGCCAAGGAGGCCGGCATCGTGCTGGTGGCGTTCGACAACATTCTGGACACCACCGACGCCATCAACGTCAACGTCGATCAGAAGGGTCTTGGCTCATTGTGGGCCGACTGGCTGATCGAACATCTGCCCGAAGGCGGCAAGATCCTCGAAGTGCGCGGCGTCGCCGGCACCTCGGTCGATACTGACCGTCACAACGGCATCCACGAAACGCTCGACGCCAGCGGCAAGCCGTTCGAGGTGTTCGAAGTGGTGGGCAAGTGGGATGACGGCACGGCGCAGAAGGCTACGGCCGACGCCATCGCCGTGCAGGGCGCCTTTGATGGCATCACCGCACAGGGCGGCGATACCGGCGTGGTGCAGGCCATGATCGACGCCGGACACGCCTTCGTGCCGTTTGGCGGCGAAACCGAAAACGGCTTCCGCAAATTCTGCGCCGCCCATGCTGCCGAGGGGCTCAAGTGCTCGTCGGCCGGTACGGGCCCGGCCCAGGTGGCGGTCGCCATCAAGACGGCGATCGACGCCCTCCAGGGCAAGATCGTGCCGCAGTCCGTGAAGCTGCCGCTGGCCATTGTCGAAGACCCCGACTTCAAGGATGGCGAGAACTTCTACGCCGACCAATCCGACAACTTCTTCGTCGGCAACGCCTTCCCCACCTGCGGCATCAATTTCACCGCCCAGGAAATCATGGGGCAGTCGGAAGCCAACCAGTAAGCTTGCGAATGGAACCCGGCCGCGGGGGGCATCTCCCGCGGCCGACCGGGCAGGGGTATAGGTATGGACGAGGCAGTTCCGCTCTTTCGCATGGAAGGCATCTCCAAGCGCTATGGAGGCGTCCATGCCCTCGACAAGGCCGAACTGGTGGTTCATGCCGGCAAGGTACACGCCATCCTGGGGGAGAATGGCGCCGGCAAGTCCACCCTGATCAAGATCATGTCGGGGGTCGTGGCGCCGGACGAGGGCCGGATGCTGCTCGACGGGCAGGAGGTCAGCTTCGCCGACCCGGCCGCCGCCAACGCGGCCGGCATTGTCTGCATCTTTCAGGAATTATCGCTGATCCCCGACCTCAGCGTGGCCGACAATATCGTCATCTCCAACCCGCCGACCCGCTTCGGCATGATCGACCGCAAGGCGCAGCAGGCCATTGCCATGGAGGCGCTGGAGCGCGCAGGCGGTGCCGACATCCACCCCATGGAACTGGTCAAGAACCTGCCGCTGTCGCGCCGGCAGATTGTCGAGATCGCCAAGGCGCTGGCGCGCAAACCGCGCGTCCTCATCCTCGATGAAGCCACTTCCGCCCTGACGGCGGCCGATGTCGAGACGGTCTTCGGCGTGCTCAAGCGCCTGCGCAGCGAGGGTATAGCCCTGCTCTACATTTCCCACCGCATGCACGAGATCGCCGAACTGGCCGATGATTGCACGGTGTTCCGCAACGGCCGCAAGATTGCCACCTATCCCGCCGGCAGCAAGACCGACGATGAAGTCGTCGAGCTGATGATCGGCCGCGAATACAGTTCCGTCTTCCCGCCCAAGGCAGACAATGTCGACCGCACGGCAACGCCGGTGCTCGAGGCATCGAACCTGAGCTGGATGCAGCGGCTCAACGGCGTGTCGCTGACGGCACGCGCCGGCGAGGTGGTGGGGCTGGGGGGCCTCGACGGACAGGGCCAGCGCGAACTGCTGCTGGCCCTGTTCGGCGTGCTGCGCGGCCTCTCCGGCGAAATCCTGATCGACGGCCAGCCGCGAGTCATCAACAGCCCCAGAACCGCCAAGGCGCCCGATATCGGCATGGCGCTGATCCCGGAGGATCGCAAGACCGAAGGGCTGATGCTGCCCATGTCGGTGCGTGACAATCTCTCCTTTGCCGCCATGAGCCAGGTCTCGCGCGGCGGCATCGTCGATAGCCGCGCCGAAAGCGCTGCCATCGACCGCATGATCAAGCTGCTTGCCATCAAGACAGCCAGCGCCGCCGCTCCCGTGGGGTCTCTGTCGGGCGGCAATCAACAGAAGGTGGTGATCGCCAAGTGGTTGATGGTCGGGCCGCGCATCATCCTGCTCAACGATCCGACGCGCGGCATCGACGTCGGCACCAAGCAGGAGATCTACGCCCTGCTGCGGCAGCTCGCGGCCGAGGGCGCCGCGATCATCCTCTATTCGACCGATTATGACGAACTGATCGGCTGCTGCGACCGCGTGCTGGTGCTCTATGACGGCGCGGTCAAGCGCGAGCTTGTGGGATCAGAGATCACCGAGCACGCCTTGATCGCCTCGGCGCTCAATATCGACATCAGGGAGTCCGTGGCATGAACGGGCTGCGTTATCGCTTCGCCGAGCAGCGCGGCATGCTGCTGGCGCTGGCCATCTTCATCATCATGTTCGCGCTCTATGTCGCCAACCACCCCGCTGGCTTCACGCCCAATGTGGTGCAGACCGCGGCCAACAAGGGCGTCTTGCTGGCCCTGGTCGCCATGGCCCAGACCTTCGTGGTGCTCACCGCCGGCATCGATCTTTCGGTCGGCATGATCTTCATCCTCGCCAATTGCCTCGCCTCCTACCTGCTGGTGGGCACGCCGCTGACGGTGGCCCTGGGCGTCGGCGGGGTGCTGTTGACCGGCCTCGCCTGCGGCGCACTCAATGGCCTACTGGTCATTTACGGCCGGCTGCAGCCCATCGTCATCACCATCGCTACCGGTGCCGTCTTCTTCGGCATCGCGCTGTGGATCCGCCCCTATCCGGGAAGCGCCGATGAATTTTCGGCTGATCTCGCCGACGCGCTCACCGGCAAGGTATTCGGCCTGTTGCCCGCGAGCCTGCTGTTCCTGATCGTGCTGGTCCTCGTGGTCTGGATTCCCTTTCGCCGCTCTGTCGTCGGCAGGGCCGTCTACGCGGTCGGGTCGTCCGAGCCGGCCGCCTACATGTCCGGCGTGCCGGTCATGCGAGCCAAGTTCGCTGCCTATGTGCTCTCAGGACTGTTTGCCGCCATGGGCGGTCTCTACATGACCTTCTTCACCTATTCGGGCGAAGCCTCGCTGGCCAACGGCAATACCTACACCCTGAGTTCGATCGCCGCCGTGGTGCTGGGCGGCGTGTCGCTGTTTGGCGGACGCGGCAGCGCCGTCGGCGCCATCTTTGGTGCCCTCGCATTCCGCGCGATCGGCGACCTGCTCTTCGTCTTCGATTTCGATCCGCTGTGGCAGCCCCTGTTCCAGGGGATGGTGTTGCTGCTGGCCGTGTCGCTCGGTTCTGCACGCCTGTTCCAGGTGCGCAACCGGCTCGATCTTTTCACCTGAGGCGCTGATGACCACGGACAAACTCGAGACCGCCGCAGCGCCCCGGGCCAACTGGACCAGCCGCATCGACCTGCCGGTCGCCACCGCCTTCGGCTGCATCATCCTGCTGCTGCTGATCGGCAGCCTCTACTCCCCCAATTTCCTGTCGCCGGAATACCTGCTGCAACAGCTCAAGGTCGGCGCCTTTCTGGGCGTCATCGCCACCGGCATGATGCTGGTCATCCTGCTCGGCCAGATCGACCTCTCGGTGCCCTGGGCGGTGACCCTGGGCGCCATGATGGCCTCGGCCGCCACGGCCTATGGCCCGATGGGCGAGGTGTTCGCCATTCCCTTCGGCGTGCTCTGTGGTGTGCTGATGGGTCTGGTCAACGGCATCGGCGTCGCCTATCTGCGCATCCCCTCGATGATTATTACCCTGGCGGTCAATGCCGTCGCCCAGGGGCTCATGGTGGCCTATACCGGCGGTTTTGCCCCACAGGACAGCGCCTCGCCCGCCATGCGCTATCTCGCCGCCGGCACAATCCTGGGGGTTCCAAATGCCGTCATCGTCTGGGGCATAACCGGTGCACTGGCGGTCTTCCTTTTGGGCCGCACCACCTTCGGCCGCGCCATCTATGGCATCGGCAACAAGGAAGCTGCCGCCTATCTCTCCGGTGTGCCGACGCAACGCGTGGTGATGATCACCTTTGCCCTGTGCGGTGGCCTCGCCGCATTCGGGGGCGTGCTGCTGGCCGGCTATGCCGGCAAGGCGGCGCAGTCGATGGGCGATGCCTATCTGCTGCCGGCCATCGCCGCCGTCGTGCTGGGCGGCACCTCGATCCTGGGCGGTCGCGGCAACTATCTGGGCACCATAGCCGGGGTCATTCTCATCACCCTGCTGCAATCGATCCTGTCGGTGATGCAGATCGCCGAATTCGGCCGCCAGATCATCTATGGCGGCGTCATCATCGTCATGCTGCTGCTCTACGGCCGCGAAAAGTCCAACCGCTAGGGACCGCCACGCCTGGCGTGGTTGGCCGAGGCAACTGATCTCAACTCTGGATGGCTCCGGGAATTGACCACGGAGCTCCGCCTGGCCATGCCAAGCGGGCCGGCAGCGATTTCTGACCGGAAGATGATGGCGGAGAGAGAGTCCGACCAACATCCGTCTAACGCCGTCTAGGGCGATGATCCGAGGCCCTTTGTTTCCGGGGGGTTCCCTTGCCTTCCGGCTAGAGCCGTCTAAAGGCGCCTGCTACAATCTAGGTGATTTGTTAGGGCGGGTTTTAGGGCGGAACGCAGATGGCACGCGAAACCAAGCGACTGACGGCTAGGGGGATCACCAGCCTTACCGCTCCCGGCATGTATGCCGATGGCGATGGGCTCTACCTGCGCGTTGACGCGGCCGGCTCCAAGCGCTGGGCGTTGCTGTTCCGCTGGCCCGATCCTGCAACCGGGGTAAAGAAGCGGACCGAGATGGGTCTAGGCCGTCTTGCTGATGTTGGCTTGGCCGATGCCAGAGAGAAGGCCGCCGAAGCCCGTAAGCAAATAGCCGAGGGCGTGAACCCTATCCAGGCACGGACCCTTGCCAACGAGGCCCGCGCGCAAACCGTCCGCACGTTCGGGATGGAAGCCGAAAGCTATATCGACACTCACGCTGCCAGCTTCCGCAATGCCAAGCATATCGACCAATGGCGCATGACGCTTTCAGCCCAGCGCGACAAGGCCGGCGAATTGATGGATAGCGGCTATTGCCTCACCCTGCGCAAGCTGCCTGTCGCTGCGATTGAGACTGAACATGTCCTGGCCGTTCTCAAGCCGCTATGGCTGGAAAAGCCCGAAACCGCCTCACGCCTGCGCGGCCGTATCGAGCGCGTTCTAGACGCTGCTAAGAGCGCCGGCCATCGGACTGGCGAGAACCCCGCCCGGTGGCGCGGCCATCTGGCAACCCTACTACCGAAGCGCAAGACGCTATCGCGCGGCCACCATGCGGCAATGCCCTATGCCCAGCTCCCGGCCTTTGTCGCCAAGCTGCGCGAAAGTGGCGGCATGGGTGCGCGGGCGCTTGAGCTGCTAATTCTCTGCTCTAGCCGCACTGGCGAAATCATCGGCGCCAAGTGGCCGGAGTTTGATCTGGACGCCAAGGTTTGGACGATCCCGGCTATTCGCATGAAAGCGGCGCGGGAACATCGCGTTGCCCTCTCGGCTCGGGCGGTGGAAATCCTGCGCGAGCTTGCCGAGCTGCGCACCGGGGATTTTGTATTCCCCGGCAAGCGCGCCAATTCGCATATGTCGAATATGACCATGACCAAGGCGCTGGCAACAGCCGGGGGCGATGCCTACACGGTGCACGGCTTCCGTTCGGCCTTCCGCGATTGGGTAGGCGAGGAAACCAGTTTTCCCGACGCCCTGGCGGAAATGGCCCTTGCCCATATCGTCGGCGATGCGACCGAGCGCGCCTATCGCCGGGGCGATGCCCTGGCCAAGCGCCGGAAACTTTCGGACGCCTGGGCGGCATACTGCCAGGCGGCGACCAAAACCAATGTTGTGCCCATGGACCGCAAGGCGTCGGCATAACGCGAAAAGCAGGGATAGGCCGGCCAGCCGACAAGCCGCCTCACCAGCGGTTTCCCTGCCCCCTTAAAGGTGAAGGCTTACGGTAGGAGCCCCCTCGCAAATGGGACGATACGTTGAACGAATAGGATCGGGCAGTTATTCCGGTGATGAACGCTGGCACCCTTCGGAGACGCTGGAGACAGCAGACCGCCGCGCCATAGAGGAAGCTTACGGGCAAGGACCATTTACCGATGAGGTTTGGGGGGAAGTCCTAAACCATCTCGACTTTTTCTCCGCCTTTGCGGTGGTAGAACGAAATTCGATTACCGTTCCCGAAATGCTGGAATTGCTGGACGGACTGAACAAGGCGGCTACCGACCTCGCGCTTTCCCTTGCCTCTTCAAACAATCCCGAAGCGGGATTTGCTGTTAGCCAGGTTGTTGGCGACCAGATGGAACGCCTTTTCCGTCATAGCGGGCGCAACAATGACGCATGGGACATGATAGAGGCCGAGCTAGCCCAGGAGCTTGCCGGGCTTGACCATAACGCTCCCGAAGATAGGGCCGAGGAAATTGTATTGGGCTGGCGCGCGCGGCGCCTGTTGCCTGAACCTCTCTCCGCCGATGCGATGCTGGATCATAGCTATGAGCTGGCCGCCGCCGCCGCGTTCGCAGCCAAGTCCTATAAGGAAGGGCAGGAAGCGACCACCAGTGAGGGGGAAGCATGGCGGGCATGGGTTCGGGGAATGGCAAGATGGGCGGATGCCAACCGTTACCCGAAAAAGGTAAGCAAGGGTTCCGACAAGTCCAAAGACCCGGATGCGGCTTCCCCCTTTGTGCGTTTCATCTACGCCATTCAAGAGCGGATGCCCCCGGCCCTCCGGAAACACCACCAGTCAAAGGGCGCGCTGGCCACAGGCATTACCCGGGCGCTAAGCGACGGGTCAAATGGGGGCGCCGAAATAACTAGCAAATGACCCGTGACGGGTCAGAATCCGCGCAATTCTCCCCGGCAATAACTCCCGCCATCCGCGCTTAGCCTTCCCTAGATTGGCTCCAGTCAAACGAGACTGGAGCGCAACCAATTGGAAGATATCCGAGCCTATACCGTCCCCCGCTTCTGCCAGATTTACGGCATCAGCCGGGCGCAAGTATTCATCGAGTTTCGCGAGGGCCGGCTCAAGGCCCGCAAGTATGGCAACCGCAATCTGATCCTGGCGGAAGATGCCGAGGCATGGGCCAAGGCCCTCCCGGTCCGTCAGGCCGCCTGAACCCAGCAACCCCAAAGAAATGGGGAGCTGGCTTGCCGGCCATACTCCCCTAGAAAGTCGATTCAACATGACTTTTCTAGCCGAAACCGCCCAGCGGTGCAACGCCCGTGATGGGCTCGACTACCCCTCCCGCGTCTATCGCCCCGACCCCGCCGGCCCAGCACTAAGCCGTGGCGGCGCCATGGTCTATCAGCTCACCCGTCGAGCGCCGGCAACCTGCAATGCCATTGCCGAGCTGGCCGGGATCGGTTGCGAGGTGGCGAAATGAACGGCGCCCCCAAGCCTATCAAGCCGAAGTTTGATTGCATCATCCGCCGCAATGGCGAAGTGGTCAGCACCACGACCGTTATTGGCCGCGTGGCCTGGACGCTACTTGCCCTCATCCAAGCCGGGGAAAAGGGCTGTACGCCCATCACCCGGCCGGCGCCACGGTGGAGTGACTATGTGTTCCGCCTGCGCGGCCAAGGCTTCAACGTCGAAACGATAGACGAAAGCCACGGCGGGAGCTTTGCCGGCTCGCATGCCCGATACGTGCTGCGCGACCAAGTGACAGTGATGGGCGGCAACCTGCGCGAATACCTCAACAGCCCAGAAGGACGCCGGGAGTTTGGCAATGTCGGGAGCATAGCAGCATGACGACCGAAAGCGCCTTTGTCCCTGAAATCGAGCAGTCATTGCTTGGCGCATTGCTGGGGGGTGGCGACCATCGCGCCACTCTCGCCCGGCTGACCCCGGAACATTTCATTGAGCCAGCGCATGCGGAAATCTATCGCATGGCCACAGCTGCCCAAGAGCAATACGGCACGACCACGTTGCCAACCGTTCTCAAGATGGCCTCGCCCGAATTTCTGCAGGGCTTCGGGGAGCGGACTGGCACACCGCTGGCGCCATACCTTGCCGGCATGGTTAGCACTACTCCGTTTGACGCTCGCAACATCAAAGGCGGCGCCCGCGCCGTTCTGAACCAGTGGGCAAGGCTGGGGCTCAAGACCGAAGCCGAGGCCCTGGCCGCCGCCGCATCAGATCCCGCAAGCAATCCCGCCGAGCTGGCGCGGGCGGTAGTTTCCCGTGCCGATGAAATCGCATCGCACCTCAGGGCCGGGCATAGGACCAACACCCGCCAGACATTCGCGGAAGCGGCCCAGGCGGCCCTTACAGCCTCGATTGAGGCCCGGCGCCACCAGCGGCTAACCGGGATCACTTCCGGGCTTCTCGACCTCGACCGGGCAACTGGCGGGTTGCAGCGCCGTGACCTGATCCTGCTCGGCGCCCGCCCCTCAATGGGAAAGACGACCATAGGCACAAGCATTGCCCGCTATGCCGCCGCCGAGGGAATAGGCGTTGGCGTGTTCAGCCTTGAAATGGACAACGCCAAGCTCACGGCCCGCATGTTGTCGGACCTGGCGCACCAGGCAGGCCACCGCGTCCCTTATCAGGACATGATTGCCGGCCGCCTCACTGACGACCAGGAGGAAGCCACTGCCAAGGCGCTGGAACACCACGCGGCTTTGCCGATCCTGATGGATGATGCTTCCGGGCTCACTATTGCCGAAATCCGCAACCGCACGGAAATCATGTTGGAAGATGCCCAGGACCGAGGCGCCCCGCTTGGCCTGCTGATCCTAGACCATCTGGGCAAGGTCAAGCCATCGGCCCGCTATTCCGGCAACCGCAACAATGAGATTGGCGAAATCACCGAAGGGCTCAAGAGCATTGCCCGCGAATTTGACTTGGCCGTTTTGCTGCTGTCGCAACTGTCGCGCCAAGTCGAAAGCCGGGACGATAAGCGCCCCCAGCTTTCCGATTTGCGGGATAGCGGCAATATCGAGCAAGACGCCGATGCGGTCCTGTTCCTGCACCGCGCCGCCTACTACCTAGAGCGCGCCGAGCCGTCCGATTATGACAAGCGCATGGAATGGCAGACCGAGCTAGACGCCTGTCGAAACCGGGGCGAACTGGCCATTGCCAAGCAGCGCAACGGCCCATGCGTCACCATCGACCTTTACATTGACATGGCCTGTTCGGCCGTCCGCAACGCTGCAAGGGGCTTTGAACCATGACCGCCCGCATCCGTACCGTCAAACCCGACCTGTTCAAGCATGAGGCATTGGCCGAAGCGGAGTTTGCAACCGGCCTTCCGCTGCGCCTGGCGTTCATTGGGCTATTCACTCAGGCAGACCGAGAGGGGCGCTTTCTTTGGCGCCCCCGGGCTCTGAAAACCGACATTCTGCCATACGATGAAATCGACTTTGGCGCGGTGCTGGACGCACTCGCAACATGGGGCTTTTTGATCCGCTATGAGGCCGATGGCAGGGAGATAGGATGCATCCCCTCATTTTTGCGCCATCAAGTCATAAATCACCGAGAGGCGGCAAGCAGTCTGCCTCAACCCCCAGAAAACATTGGCGAATTTGACGGATCAGCCACGCGTGAGGCACGAAGCATGGGCATGCCCGGGCATGCCCGGGGGGAAGGGAAGGGAAGGGAAGGG
>CBFGMY010000044.1:0-22906 GCA_965650055.1 uncultured Devosia sp. | reverse complement strand
AATCCGCTGCTCTACCAACTGAGCTACCCGGGCAATGGGGCGGAAGGAACGCCCGGCTCAAAGCCATCGGCCTTATAGGGGATGGGTTTTGAGGGTGCAAGCGGGAAAAGGGTTTGTGGAAAAGGAGTTTGCGGCATCGTGGTGATGTCGCACAGGGGCTGAGGTGTGCGGGCTTGAATAGGGCGCCTGGGAAGGCCCCCTCACCCGGCGCTACGCGCCGACCTCTCCCCCAGAGGGAGAGGTGTAGAGGTCAGAACTCGTCGTCGTCGCCGGAGGTGGGCGTGTTGTCGTCGGCAGCGGGCTCGTCGTCCTTGGCAGGGATGACGTAGTTGCCGGACAGCCAGCGGTTGAGGTCGACGTCGGCGCAGCGCTTGGAGCAGAAGGGCTTGAAGGCCTCGACCGAGGGCTTGCCGCAGATCGGGCACTTTTTGGCCACGGGCATCAGACGCCCGACAGGGTGGACTGGTTGAGCCAATTGAAATGGACCGGGTAGCCTTCTCCGGCGAGCAACTGGGCGGTTTCCATCAGCGGCAGGCCGACAACGGCGGTGTAGGAGCCAGAGAGCTTGACCACGAAGGCGCCGGCAATGCCCTGAATGGCGTAGCCGCCGGCCTTGTCGCGCCATTCGGCGCTGGCGAGATAGGCTTCCATCTCGCGGGTGGAGAGGCGCTTGAAGCGGAGGCGAGTCTCGACCAGCCGCTGGCGCTTTTGCCCCGACGCGGTCAGCACGGTCAGCGCGGTATAGACGCGATGGGCGCGGCCTGACAGCAGGCGGAGGCATTCGGTGGCCTCTTCCATGGTCTCGGCCTTGGGCAGTATGCGGCGGCCGACGGCGACGACCGTATCGGCGGCGAGGACCAGCGCGCCTTGGCCAAAGCCGGCGGAGCGGGCCTTGTGCTGGGCGGTCAGTGCCTTGAGATCGGCGAGGCGGATGGCAAGCTTGCGGGGGAGCTCGCCCTTTTCGGGCGTCTCATCAACATGAGCCGGCACCAGGTGCTCGGGCTCGATGCCGATCTGGTTGAGCAGCGCAAGCCGGCGCGGCGAGGCGGAGGCCAGGATCAGGTCCGGACGGCTGGCCATGGCTCGAACTCTACTTGAAGCGGTAGGTGATACGGCCCTTGGTCAGGTCGTAGGGCGTCATTTCGCACAGGACCTTGTCGCCGGCCAGGACGCGGATGCGGTTCTTGCGCATGCGGCCGGCGGTGTGGGCGATGATCTCGTGCTCGTTTTCCAACTTGACGCGGAACGTCGCATTGGGGAGCAATTCAGTCACCACGCCCGGAAATTCGAGCACTTCTTCCTTCGCCATACTGTCTCCTAATAGACCCATAGGGGCATAGCTTGCCGGCCACGGGTCGGAAAGTGGCCTTTACCTACTTCAATTCAACGGATTTGTGAACCTCTTGCGCCACGTCCGCTTTACGGGGTCGCAAGTCAGTGCTGGTCGCCCTTCCGAACCCCAACGGTAGCGTCCACTTTGGCCGCATGTGCCCCGGAAACCAGGGGCTCAAGGCGCGTGCGAACGCGCTTGCGGAGGCTGTCGCGCAGTTCGCGATAAGCCGACAGCACCACTTCGCGATTGCCCTCGACGAGGGAAGGATCGGTAACCTGCCAGGATTCGATCGCGCCGGCTTCGAGGCCCTTGCGTGATACGGCTTCCGGGGCGTCGTCGGAAAGGGTGATCACCAGATCGAAGCGATTGGCGACCAGTTCGTCCAGGATATGGGGGGTGTGGACGCTCATATCAATGCCGATCTCTTCCATCACCTCATGCACGAACTGGTCAGCCTTGCCGCCGTTAACCCCGACGGAGCGGGCAATGACCCGACCTGGAAAGGCCTGGCGCGCCAAGGCCGCGGCGATGGGCGAGCGGACCGAATTCATCGAGCAGACGAAGAGCACGGACGGCAGCTCGCTCGTCGCCTCGTCGATCCTCGACGCATAGGGCTGGACGGCACAGATGAGGGTGAAGAGGCGGCGCGCGGTATTGAGATCGATGATGAGCTTGTTGTCGAGCCGGGTCCGCAGCAGTTCGGCGGCCTCGTTGTGCATGCCGCGGCGGGCCATGTCGACGGTTTCGATCTGGAACGGCTGGGCCGAGCGGATCGCCTCGTAATAGGCGTCGCGAATGCGGAAATAGTCGCGGATCAGCCGGCGGAAGGGGGTGAGCGAGAGGTAGTGCGCCGCGATGGGCTGGAAGGTCTCGGGGTGGCGCACGTCGAGCACGATGGAATTGCCGACGATGGACATATGCAGCGCGAACGGCCCGGTGGCGCTGACGCGGGCCGGCCGGAAGCGATTGTCCTCGAGCAGGTCATAGATGGCGATGCGCCATTCATGCACCTCGTCAGGATTGATCGAGGTGATGGTATTGGGGTCGAGCGTGACGGTCACCAGGCGATCCGTCTCAGCGGGTCGGGCCTGGGCCTCCATCGAAATGCTCAACGGTTGAGCCTGATGGAAACGGAGCGGCCATGGCCGTCGAGGCCCTCGACTTCGGCCAGCGTGACGGCCGCCTGGCTCAGTGCCGACAGGGTCGTTGGGTCGCAACCCAGGATCGAGGTCCGCTTCATGAAATCGAGCACGCCAAGGCCCGACGCGAACCGCGCGGTGCCGGCCGTGGGCAGGACGTGGTTGGAGCCGCCGACATAGTCGCCAATGGCCTCGGGCGTGTGGTGGCCGAGGAAGATCGCGCCGGCATGACGGATAGCGCCGAGGATGGACTGCGGATCGTTGATCGCCAGTTCGACATGCTCGGAGGCGATGCGGTTGGCGAGGAGCACGGCTTCGTCGAGCGAGGCGACTGATATGATGGCGCTATAGTCGTGCCAGCCTTCGCGGGCATTGGCCGGATTGGGCAGGAGGTCGATCTGGCGGTCCACCTCTGATGCGACGGCGTCTGCCAGGCCCTTTTCGGTGGTGACGAGAATGGAGCGGGCCCCTGCCCCGTGTTCCGCCTGTGCGATCAGATCGGCAGCGACCCACGCGGAATTGGCCGAACCATCGGCAATGACCAGCACCTCGGACGGCCCGGCGATCATGTCGATGCCGACCTGACCGAAGACCTGGCGCTTGGCGGTCGCCACATAGGCGTTGCCCGGTCCGACGATCTTGTCGACAGGCGCGATGGTCGATGTGCCATAGGCCAAAGCGGCCACCGCCTGGGCGCCGCCGACGCGGTAGATCTCGGTCACGCCGGCAATCTGGGCGGCGAGCAGGATGGGCGCGGCGATCTGGCCACCGGGGGTGGGCACGACCATGGCGATGCGCTCGACGCCGGCGACCCTGGCGGGCACCGCATTCATCAGCACCGAGGATGGGTAGGTGGCAAGACCGCCTGGGACATAGATGCCGACGGCATCGACTGACGTCCAACGGGTGCCGAGGGTCACGCCGAGGGGATCGGTATAGATGTGATCGACCGGCTTCTGCTTTTCGTGATGCGCCTTGATGCGATCATGCGCCAGCTGCAGCGCGGCGCGGACCTCGTCGCTGACACGGGCGGCGGCCGCGTCGATCTCGTCCTGCGGGATGCGCAAGTCGGCGGCCGTGTAGTGGGTGCGGTCGAAGCGGTTGGTCAGCTCGACCAGGGCGGCATCGCCGCGCGTACGGATATCGGCAATGATGCCGGCAACGGTGTCGCTGACGTCCTGGCTGGACTCGCGCTTGCCGTCCAGCAATTGCCGGAAGCGGGACTCGAAATCACTGTCGGCGCTGTCGAGGCGGAGAACCATAAGGCGCGTCCCTTAGTCCAATGCGTGGGCTGGCTTGGCGGCTGCGGCCCAGGCGGCGCCGAGATCGGAGAGGCGGGCCTCGAGGCATTCGACGCCGAGGCGGACTGTGCCGCCGCCGGCAAAGCTGAGCTCGATGATGCCGGCCGGGCCATCGACGGGCAGGAAGGTGATGGCAAGGAGGTTGAGCACGCCTTCGGCCGAGCCGGGGTCGAAACCATTGGTGACAACGGACTGGACCGCATCGAAATGCAAAGCGGCGCGCTTGCGCAGGCCCTTGTCGCGACGGCCCTTGCCCGATTCCCAATCGAAGCGGTTCATCAGCAGCGCGAAGCGCCGATCACCACGGGCATAGCCCATGTCGGCGACGCGGACGACCGCGTCCTGCACATGGGCGGAAATGACTTCGAGGTCTTCGGTATCAAGCGCGAGAAGCTTGAGGTCGGTCATGGATGGTCGGCCCCGTCTATCCTGTCGCGTCGGCTTGTCGGAAGCCGCAAAGCACCTTTCGGGCCGACGCTGGTGATCTGAACGAACTTATCTGGTCACGCCTTGTCCGATCTACAAGTTTGAGCGCGCAGGGGCAATGCGAGATGTGGATGGGCAGGCGCAAGCGCCGCCTGGATCGCGGTTGTCATGAACGTGCGGACCCCGGGACGGGGCGGGGCAACATATGCAGGGCATCCTGGACACCTGCTCGCCGGAAGGCGCGGCGCGGGTATGCGTTCCGGCCTTCTCCCTCGGCTCTCCGGTAATTGCAATTGCAAGTCATTTGCAAATTTGTTGACGCGCTGGTGTCCGGTGAGCATAAGTCGGCCGGGGCGGAGAAGATGACGATGGTTGAGACAGTTGGGCAAGGTGAGGGATGGGAGAGGGCTCGGTGCCCCACAATCGTCCCCCTCGGGCTTGACCCAAAGGGGGTGCACTTGATCGGCATTCGGCAAGTGAAAAGCCCGAGGGTGACGGCCGGTGGTGGACGCTACGCTGGATGATGCGATGCGCCACGGATGTGGATTCCGGCCTTCGCCGGAATGACATCGTGGGTGGGGTGGGGTTGCGAGCAGCTGGCTACAGTTCGCGTGACCTCACCCCTTCCTACCCCCCAACAAGGGGGAGGTTTCTCTCCACTCGTAGGGCGAGGTCGCGCCACAACCACAGGTGGCACTCCTTTGATGGCTCCGCACTCGGCGAGTGCATCATCATTCTCCCAGTTCCTTGTCACGCGGCTTGCAACTGACTGACCAGTCAGTTATTATCTCCTCAATTGGAGCGTGAGAATGACTGAGACCAAGAAATTCCGCAGGCGCGCTGATGCCAGGCCGGACGAGGTGCTGGATGCGGCGCTGGCGGTGTTTGTGGAAAAAGGGTTCGCCGCGGCGAAAGTGGAGGAGGTCGCCAAGCGCGCGGGCGTGTCCAAGGGGACGGTCTATCTCTACTTTCCGTCCAAGGAAGCCTTGATCGAGGGGATCGTGCGGCGGGCGGTGGCGCCGATTGCGCTGCGCGCCCTGCCTGATCTCGAACAGTTCGAAGGCGATCCGCGCCTGCCCATCACCATGCTGCTGACCGTGCTGGTGCAGCAACTGGCGCAGCCCGACAAGATCGCGGTACCGCGGCTGATCCTGCGCGAGGTGATGAGCTTTCCCTCGATCGCCGAGCTCTATCGCAAGGAAGTGCTCGGCAAGGTGATGCCGGCGCTGGTCGGGCTGATCCGCCGAGGCGTCGAGGCGGGAAAACTGCGCCCGGTCGATCCGGAGCTGACGGTGCGGTCCATCATCGGGCCGGTGCTGGCCCATGTGGCGCTGGCCGAGATCTTCGGCATCAAGCCGGAGGGCGAGGGCCTGGGCCTCGACAAGCTGGTCGCCAACCATCTCGATATCCTGTTTCGCGGCATCTGTGCCGAACCAGGCGAGGCAGTGCCATGAACGAGTTCTTTGCCGGCATACTGGCTGCCATCCTGTCCATCCTGCCCGGCGGGGTCGCCGAGAATACCGGCTATGCCGGATATCTCGAGGCCGACTATGTCTATGCCGCGCCGGTCAGCCCGGGGCGCATCGCCAACATCGCGGTGGCCGAGGGACAGGCCGTCGGTGCAGGTGACCTGCTGTTCACCCTGGATGGCGCCCAGCAACAGGCCCTGCTCACTGCAGCCGAGGCACGGGTGGAGGCGGCGCGGGCGACGCTGGAAAATCTCGAAACCGGCAGCCGGACGGAGGAAGTGGACGTGATCCGCGCCAATCTCAGCAAGGCGCAAGCCGACCTGGCGCTGGCGCAATCCAATCTCACCCGCAGTGAGAAGCTGCTGGCCGCCGGGACGGTGGCCTCGGTGCGGGTGGAGCAGGATCGGGCGGCGCTGGCTTCGGCCCAAGCCCAGGTGGCGCAGTTGACGGCGCAGGTCAATGTGGCGGAACTGCCGGCGCGCGACGCGCAGCAGGTGGCTGCCGAGGCAAACCTGGCCGCGGCGGAGGCGGATGCCGAGCGCGCTGCGCTGGAGCTCGAGGACCGGCAAACCAGGGCGCCGGTCGGCGGAACGGTGGATCGGCTGTTTTATGCCACGGGCGAGATAGCCACGGCCGGGGCGCCTGTGGTGGCCATCCTGCCGGCAGGAGCGCTCAAGGCAACATTCTTCGTGCCGGAAACCGAGCGCTCGGCACTGACCATCGGGCAGACGGTCAGTGTCAGCTGCGATGGCTGCGCGGTGATGACGGCCATCGTAACCCGGCTCGCCAGCGAGCCGCAGACGACACCGCCCGTGATCTATTCGCGCGAGGAACGCGGCCGACTGGTCTATCTGGTGGAGGCACAGCTCGAGGCACCAGGCGCCCTGCGACCGGGCCAACCTGTGACGGTGACGCCATGACAAGCGACGACGCCATTGCGGTGCGGGGCCTCACCAAGCGGTTCGGCGACAAGACGGTGGTCGACCATTTCGACATCACCGTGCCGCGCGGGGCCATCTATGGCTTCCTTGGGCCCAACGGTTCGGGCAAGACCACAACCATCCGCATGCTGTGCGGCCTGCTGCTGCCCGATGCGGGGGAAGGCACGTGCCTGGGCTTCGACGTGCGCAAGGAGGCCGCCGCGATCAAGACGCAGGTCGGCTACATGACGCAAAAGTTCAGCCTCTACGAGGATCTGAGCATTCGCGAGAATCTCGATTTCGTGGCGCGGATGTATGGCGTGCGCGATCGCCGCAACCGCGTGACGCGGGCGCTGGACGAGCTGGGACTGGCCGACCGGGCCGGGCAGTTGGCGGGGACGCTGTCAGGCGGATGGAAGCAGCGGCTGGCGCTGGCGGCCTGCCTGATCCACGACCCGCAATTGCTGCTGCTCGACGAACCGACGGCGGGCGTCGATCCCAAGGCACGGCGCGATTTCTGGGACGAAATCCGCCGGCTGAGCAAAGCCGGCGTCACGGTGCTGGTCTCGACGCATTACATGGACGAGGCCGTGCAGTGCGATTTCATCACCTATATCGCCTATGGCAAGAAGCTGATCGACGGGCCGTCAGGGGACATTCCCAAGATGGTCGGACTGACCACCTGGCGAGCCGAGGGGCCGGAGCTGGCGGCGCTGGAAGCCGAGCTGGCCGGCCAGGCGGGCGTGGCGCAGATCGCGCGCTTCGGCTCGACGCTGCATGTGTCGGGGACCGACGCGGTAGCGCTCGAGGCGACCGTACGCAGTTTCGAGGCCCGTGGCCCGCAGCGCTGGAGCCTGATGCCGGCGGGGCTGGAAGAGGCGTTCATTTACCTGATGACGGGGGCGCGGGACAATTTCTCACGCGACGCGGCATGAGCCCCTTCTCGCTCTCCCGCTTTGCCGCCGTGCTGATGAAGGAATTCATCCAGATGCGACGCGACCGCGTCACCTTCGGCATGATGATCGGGCTGCCGATCGTGCAGTTGATGCTGTTCGGCTTTGCCATCAATGCCGATCCGCGCCACCTGCCCACGCTGGTGGAGCTCAACGATGACGGGCCGCTGGTGCGCTCGGTGCTGTCGGGGATGGAACCCTCGGGCTATTTCGATTTCCAGGGCGTGGTGCACGGCCCTGACGAGGGCGAGGACGCGCTGCGGCGCGGGACGGCCAATTTCGTCGTGGTGATTCCCGACAATTTCGAGCGCGACGTGGTGCGCGGGCTGCGGCCGAATATCCTGGTGGCGGCCGATGCGGCCGACCCATCGGCGGTGGGTGGTGCCGCGGCCGCCTTGAACGGCATCGTCAATGGCGCCGTGGCGCAGACGCTGACCGGGCCGCTGGCCAAGCTGAGCGGCTCCCCTGCCCCGTTCGGGGTGATCGTGCATCGGGAATACAATCCCGAAGGCCGGACCTCGACCAATATCGTGCCGGGGCTGCTGGCCATCATCCTTTCCATGACCATGGTGATGATCACGGCCGTGGCCATCGTCAAGGAACGCGAGCGCGGCACGATGGAAATGCTGATCTCGACGCCGGTGCGGCCGTTCGAGGTGATGCTGGGCAAGATCCTGCCCTATGTGCTGGTGGGCTATGTGCAGACGGCGGTGTTCCTGGTGGCCGCCTTCACCGTGTTCGGCGTACCGTTCGAGGGCACGTTCATGGCCTTCTTCATCGGCTTCAACCTGTTCATCCTGGGCAATCTGGCGCTGGGCTTCCTGATCTCGACGGTGGCGCGCAACCAGATGCAGGCGATGCAACTGAGCTTCTTCACCATCCTGCCGTCGATCCTGCTGAGTGGCTTCATGTTCCCCTTTGCCGGCATGCCCGGCTGGGCGCAGACGATCGGCACGGCGGTGCCGGCGACGCATTTCATCCGGCTGGTGCGCATGGTGATGCTCAAGGGAGCCGATAGCGGGGACCTGACGGGCGAGTTCACCGCGCTGGCGGTGATCGTCTGCGTGATCTCGGTGCTGGCGATGCTAAGATATCGGCAGACGCTGGATTGAGCTGTTTGCCCTCTCCCCTTGAGGGAGAGGGGCGACCTGACGCGTTCAGCGGAAGGTCAGGGTGAGGGGTGCTGCGTTCGGGTATGCCGGAGGCGCAGCAAGAGACCCCTCATCCGCCCCTTCGGGGCACCTTCTCCCTCAAAGGGAGAAGGGAACAGGCAGGGGAACTAGCCCGCTACGCGCTCGATCTCGGCGCCGCAGCGGCTGAGCTTGTCTTCGAGCCGTTCGAAGCCGCGGTCGAGGTGGTAGATGCGGTTGACCACGGTCTCGCCCTTGGCGGCGAGGCCGGCAATGACCAGCGACACCGAGGCGCGCAGGTCGGTCGCCATGACCTGGGCGCCCTTGAGCTGGGGCTTGCCATGCACCGTGGCGATCTGGCCATCGACCGAGATATCGGCGCCGAAGCGGGCGAGCTCGGCCACATGCATGTAGCGGTTCTCGAAGATGGTCTCGCGGATCTGGCTGATGCCCGATGCCATGGTCATCAGGGCCATGAACTGGGCCTGGAGATCGGTGGGGAAGCCAGGGAACGGGTCGGTTTCAACATCGACGGGCTGGATGCCGTTGCCGTTGCGATAGACCCGCAGCCCCTGGGGCTCGACGGTGAGCTCGACGCCGGTGCGCGCCAGGATATCGAGCGCCGACTGCAGGTGCTCGGGCCGCGCGCCCTTGAGCAGCACATTGCCGCCGGTCATGGCGGTCGCCATGGCGAAGGTGCCGGTCTCGATGCGATCGGGGATCACGTCGACGGTGGCGCCATGGAGCTTTTCCACGCCCTCGATGGTGATGGTGCGCGTGCCGATGCCGGTGATCTTGGCGCCCATGGCGACGAGGCACTCGGCGACGTTGGTGATCTCGGGTTCCTGGGCGGCATTCTCGATGATGGTGGTGCCACGCGCCAGCGTGGCGGCCATCAGGATGGTGTGGGTCGCGCCGACCGAGACCTTGGGGAAGACGATGCGCGTACCGACGAGGCCACCCTTGGGGGCCTTGGCGACGACATAGCCCTCGTCGATGTCGATCTCGGCGCCCAGTTCCTTGAGGCCATAGAGGAAGAGATCGACCGGCCGGGTGCCGATGGCGCAGCCGCCGGGCAGCGAGACACGGGCCTCGTGGCAGCGGGCCAGCAATGGCCCGATGACCCAGAAGCTGGCGCGCATCTTACTGACGAGCTCATAGGGAGCGGTGGTATCGACGATATCGGCGGCGTGGAAGGTCATGCGCTGACCGACGCCCTCTTCCTCGCCGCGACGGCGACCATGCACGGCAATGTCGACGCCGTGGTTTTCGAGGATGCGCTCGAGCTGCTTGACGTCGGCCAGGCGCGGCACATTCTGCAGCACCAGCGGTTCGTCGGTCAGAAGCGAAGCGATCATCAGCGGCAAGGCGGCATTCTTGGCGCCCGAAATCGGGATTTCACCCTTGAGTTCGTTGCCACCGATCAAACGGATACGGTCCATAGTCTTGTCCTATATGGCGGGCGTGAGAGCCCTGCTACCTGGATTGGAGGTAGGCCAAGTCCTAGTTGCCACGTAAGCCAGACTCGCCGTTCTCGATGAAGGCAGGCCTGATGCCTGCCAGTAGTTCAATAGTCGCCTGAAACTGGTTTACGGTTTATTGACCGTACCGGTTTCCGGTTGCCCCTGTGGGTCAGGCGCCTGGCGCTCCGAATCGGCGCGCGCCTTGGCCTGCCCCTTCCGGCGCTTGAGGTTCTCTCGCAGCTTTGCGGCCAATCTTTGCTCGCGCAAGGCGGCCTGTTCGGATTTGGTCATCGCTCGGCCAAGGAATCGTGTTGAAGCCTCGGGCGGTTGATAGGCGCTTTTTAGCCTTGCGTCGAGGTTGGGGCTATGGCAAAGGAGCCCCCGTCGCGCCGGGCACCAAGCCACGCGCCGATCTAGCGGTCGCGCTCTGTCCCAGAGTGCCCCGATGCTGCCGTAGCTCAGTGGTAGAGCACCCCCTTGGTAAGGGGGAGGCCGACAGTTCAATCCTGTCCGGCAGCACCAGTTTTCCAAACAAAATCAACGAGTTACAGAGCTTTTGGTTCGTCGACTGAGCCCGCACATGCTGGCACAGCGGCTTTGGCGTCAGTGATTTCAGTGCTTTAGCGCGGGGATTTGCCCGATTGGTACAGGGCTGGCAGCGCCACAGCAATTTCTGGGCGGTATCGATTTGAGCGGCGCTGCAAAGGGCCCAACTGCGGAACGGACTGTTGCGTGCCGTCGGAATTTTCTAAATCTCTGTTCCACATAACGTTTTGCAATGTTCGCACAATGGACGGGGGACAATCTGACGGTGTTCAAACAGAAAGGAACATCCGATGAAAACTCTCTCCATAGTCACCGTTCTTGCCGTTATCGGTCTCAGCGCCGTTCCGGCTTTCGCCCTCGACACCGTCCACGGCAAGCCCACGAACGCGCTTGAACGCAGTTTGCGCGACCGTGGCATCGTCACCTCTGGTTTTGAGGAATGGAGCGGGCTGATCCGGGCCTGGGTGCCCAACGATCAGGGCGGCACCAGCATGGTGTTTCTAGACCCTGACACGCTGGAACTGGTAACACCGGGGGCGTAGCCGATACCCGAACGCCAGGCTGCCAGGTGCCGCTCGCGGCAAAGGCGGCCTGCGTACCTAGCCGGCACGGGCCGGCTGGCTACGCGCATTCGTTCGGTCAAGCCTGGTCCGCGCAAGTGCAACCCAGCCGCGGTGCTTGTTGCTAGAATGGGCTGGCATTGGACAGGAAACACAATTGCGCATTCTGTTGGTTGAAGACGAAAGGGACATGGCGGCGGCCCTGACCGCAACGCTCAGTCGCCATGACGTTGTCGTGGATCATGCTGCCACCCTGGAAATCGCCGAAGAGGCCTGCCGCAGCGGTGTGCATGATGCCGTGCTGCTGGATCGCAAGCTGCCTGACGGCGATGGCCTGTCGCTGATCCCGTTGCTGCGCCGGGAACAGCCGGGGCTGCCTGTCATCGTGCTGTCGGCGCTTGGCTCGTCCGACCATCGCATCGCGGGGCTCGATCATGGCGCCGACGACTATCTGGCCAAGCCGTTCTCCACCGACGAATTGATGGCGCGGCTGCGCGCCGTCATGCGGCGCCCCACCCAGATCGGGCAGAGCACGGTCAATGTCGGCCGCTTGCAGTTCAACCTGACCGAACGACACGCGGAAGTAGGCGGCGTACCGCTGGATTTGACCCGACGGGAACTGTTGGCCCTGGAAATCCTGGTGCGGCGCGCTGGCCGCACCGTGGCGCGCAGCGCATTGGAGGAAGCGGTCTATGGCTATGACGAGGAAATCGCCTCCAATACGCTGGATTCACACATCTCGCGTGTGCGGAACAAGCTGAGCGGCGCGGGCGTCGAGATTCATGCCATCCGCGGTCTGGGCTATCTGCTCAGAGCTGCCACATGAAGCCCTGGCGTTCCGGCTCGCTGCGCACCAAGCTGACGTGGCGCATGGTGGTGATGCAGGCACTGGTGCTGATGGCATTCACCGGCATGGCCGCCGTTCCGATCTACCAGTTCCTCAGCGAGGACCAGCGCTTCGACGACGATATTGTCGACGACATTGCCGGCTCGATCCATCGCACCGAAACCAGAAGTCTGGAGCTTGTTGTCGACGGCGACCTGCTGGCGGAAGCCACCGCACACCCCGGATTGTGGTTCTACGCCGTCGATGCCGAAGGCAGATCCGTGCAAATGGGCGAAGTCCCCGATTCCATCGTGCCCTTGCCGCCCGCCCTGGCGCGGATGACATCAGCCAATCTTGCCGGCGAGACCGGCGAGGAGACGGTGGCCATCCTGCGGCGCCTCGATACCGATATGGGGCAGTTCTGGATCATCACAGGTGGTGGTCCGGAAATCGGCTTCGATACGGTTTTCGGCAACCCATTCTTTGGTGGTCTGCTGATCCTGCTGACTGTGGTTTCCCTGGTCGCCATCCCCCCGATCGTCACGAGTCAGTTGCGTGGGGTCGACGAGGTGGCGGCCGAGGCTGACAAGATCGATGTCGACATGCGGGGTGTCCGCCTGTCATCGGCACATGTTCCGGAGGAGCTGCATTCGCTGGTTCGAGCGGTCAATTCCGCGCTGCAGCGCCTCGATGACGGCATCGAACGCCGGCAGCGCTTTCTTGCCGATGCGGCCCATGAACTGCGCACGCCTGTTGCGATCCTCCAGACGCGCATCGAGTCCCTGCCCGAGGGCGACCAGCGCAGCCGGCTGATGCTTGATGTCGCGCGTCTTGCCAATCTGGCCAACCAATTGCTGGACCTGCAGCGGCTGGACGCAGACCTGGCGCTGTTCGTGCCTGTGAACCTGGTGGATCTGGCCGCGCAGGTTACCGCCGACATGGCGCCGCTGGCCATTGCGGCGGGCGACGACATCTCCTTCGACGCGGAGGTGGACAGCGTAACCGTGGCCGGAGACCCGGCCTCGCTGTCGCGCGCCATCGTCAATCTGATCCAGAACGCCGTGATTCACGGCGGCCAAAACAGTGCGATCCGCGTCGGGGTGGGGCGAGATGGGTCGGTCCGCGTGGCCGATAGTGGCCCCGGTATTGCCGAGGAGCATCGCCAAGCCATCTTCGAGCCCTTCAACCGCGTCGTGCCGCTCGATCAAGGCGCCGGTCTGGGCCTGTCGCTGGTCAGGGACATCATCGAGCGCCACAACGGTCATGTCACGGTCGGCGACGCTCCCGGCGGCGGCGCCCTGTTCGAGATCAGGCTTCCCCTAGCCACCTAAACTGGTCCCACTGGGTCACATCACCCGCTGGCAGCGGACAATCCCCTTTGTGGCCCCTTGCGCAGCGTCTGTCGCCAAAACGTCGCCCGACGGCGATCGCCCCGGCCACCATGCCCCGGTGTGCCCCTGCCCGATTGGCAACGACGCGCAACCTTCGCGCAATCATGGCCCCGCATAGGGGAGGTGCCGGCGACGACGTTCGAGGCGGCGCACTGCACAACACGACATCGGAAGAGAAACTGACATGAAACCGACCGAAAAACCCATGAAGAACCTGGTGATGGGGCGCCGCGACTTTCTGGGCGGCGCGACAGCACTTGGTGTTGGCGCCGGATTGTCGGCGCCCGCCATCGTCTCCCGCGCCACCGCGGCGGAGACTTCGGACATCGCGTTGCGAGACCAGGACCTGCGCTTCATCGGTACGGAAGAGACTTTCTCCACCCATGAACTGATGGTGCTGAACGACCGGCTGTTTCTCGAGGATACCGGTCTTGCCGAAATCGGGGAGCTCCGCATCGGCAGGATGGATGAGGCGGGGATCAACGTTCAAGTGCTCTCCGCCCACACGCCCGGTGTGCAGAACCTGCCAGGCCAGGAGGGCATCGATTTTGCCTATCGTCTCAACAAGCTGATTGTCGATGGACCGATGAAAACCTATCCGGGGCGCTTTCAGGCCTTTGCCACGCTGCCGTTGCAGAGCCCCGAGGCCTCGGCGGATGAACTGGAGCGCGCCGTTCGCGAGGATGGCTTCCTCGGCGCCCTGACCAACGGCATCATCGGGAAGAAATTCCTCGACCACCCCGACTTTGAACCCGTGCTGGCGCGTGCCGAAGCCCTTGATGTGCCGATCTACATCCATCCGGGCCTGCCGCCCGACGAGGTGTTTCACATCTACTACAGCAATATGCGGCCGGAATATCAGACGGAGTTCCAGGACCAGGTTCTCAGCATCTCAGCCTATGGATGGCACCAGGAAGTGGTTACCCAGTGCATCCGAATGATCACCTCCGGGGTATTCGACAGGCATCCCAAACTGCAGATCATCATCGGCCATATGGGCGAGGGCCTTCCCTTCTTCTACAAACGCATCGTCGAGAAGATGAGCGAGGTGACGGCCAGCAGCCTGGACAAGCCGTTCGAGCAGTATTTCCATGACAATTTCTGGTTCACAACCAGCGCATTCTTCCAGGACGAACTGCTCGACCTGCTGCTGAAGTCCTTCAGTGTGGATCGGGTGATGTTCGCGACCGACTATCCGTTTGTGAACATGAAGGACGGAACCGACTGGTTCCGGGCCGTCAACCTGCCACGGGAAGACAAGGAGAAGATCGCGTTCCGAAATGCCGAAAAGCTGTTCGGCATCAAGGTCTGACGCATCCGCACCGGGCAGAATTTCGTGTCACGGCGGCACGAACGGAGCTCCCTTTGGCCGTATCGCGAGGGTACAGCCAAAGGATGCCAGACCGAACCTCGGTGCGTTTGACGATCAGTTTCCGATGCTGTCGGCGCCGTCAGCGCAGGATGCGTTTGCCGGTTTCGGCGTCGAACAGGTGCAGGAGGCTGGTGTCGAAGGCAATGCCGATCGACTGGCCCGGGGCGGCGCTGATCCGTTCGCGGAAGACGCCCACGAGGTCCTGCCCGCCCAGATTCAGGGTCACCTGGGTTTCGGAGCCGGTTGGCTCGATAACGACGACCTCAGCCATGGTTCCCGACGGGGCGAGGCGCAGATGCTCGGGGCGGACGCCCAGGGTCACCGGACCATCCTTCATGCCGGCCGGCAGGGTGCCCAGGTCGATACTGGTGCCATCGGCAAAGTGGAACGCGGACCCCACGATCGAGCCGCGGATGATGTTCATGGCGGGCGATCCGATGAAGCCGGCGACAAACAGGTTGGCGGGGTGATCGTAGAGCTCTAGCGGCGTGCCGATCTGCTCGATATTGCCCGAATGCATGACCACGATGCGGTCGGCCATGGTCATGGCCTCGATCTGGTCGTGCGTAACATAGACCGTGGTGGTCTTGAGGCGCTGGTGGTTGAGCTTGATCTCGCTGCGCATCTGCACGCGCAGCTTGGCATCCAGATTGCTCAGCGGTTCGTCGAACAGGAAGACGGTGGGATTGCGCACGATGGCGCGGCCCATGGCGACGCGCTGCCGCTGCCCGCCGGACAGGTGGCGCGGATAGCGCTCGAGATAGGTGTCGAGCCCCAGAATCACCGCGGCGTCGGCGACACGACGCTTGATCTCGTCCTTGGGCACCCGAGCCAGGCGCAGCGAAAACGCCATGTTCTCTTCGACGGTCATATGCGGGTAGAGGGCGTAGGACTGGAACACCATGGCGATGTCACGGTCCTTGGGCGCCAGGTCGTTGACCACCATGCCGGCGATTTCGATCTCGCCGCCGGTAATGTCCTCGAGGCCGGCGATCATCCGCAACAGGGTGGATTTTCCGCAGCCGGACGGTCCAACCAGGATCACGAATTCGCCGTCGGCAATGTCGATGGACACCCCGTGCAGCACTTCCATGTTGCCATAGTTCTTTCGAACATCCCGGATCGTTACGGCACCCATCTTGTCCTCCCCAGATGATGGTCGACGCTCACTCGGCCCGCATTACCGGGGCCGTTGGTGAGCCAAAAAACACGCGGCACGACAACCTCTGACGGCGCTCCACCCTCCCTGGCGAAACAGGCGTCACGTTATCGCATCCTGACGTCGTGTCTAATGGGATGGTTGGGCCCCATCAAGTCTTTTGTGGGACAAAAGGTTGACTCGGCGACCAATGATCTCCTAATCCTTGGTATATTCACTGCCAATGATGGGACAAAAGACCACGTGGCGGGTGGAGCGTGTGATGGAGCGGGAGGCTCCGTCACCGGGAGGATGAGGCGCATCGCGACATCGTTTTCACGCCGCCAATGGTCGCGAGCGCTCAGCCATGTTTCAACAGGAGGAGACGGAAGCATGACGTCGAATAAGTTCACCCGCCGGGATATCTTGAAGACCGGCGGTGCCGCGGGCCTTGGCCTGCTGGCCGCAGGCAACGGCCTGCCCGTGTTTGCAGAGGAAGCCGCGCCGGAACTGGATCTGCCGCAGGGTGCCGCCGGCAAGCTGACGGTCATTCACCGCACTGAATATTTCGAGGCCGCGCAGAACCTGTTCCGCGACACGGTCACCAAGTTCGCCGCCGCCAATAATACCGAGCTCGATATCTCCACGACCAATCCGGAATCGTTCGGCGATTTCCTGGGCAAGATGTCGGCGGCGGTGAAGGCCGGGAACCCGCCCGACCTGGCCTATACCAGCAACGTCTCGGTGCCCCAGATGCACCTTTTGGGCCTGCTCGAAGACGTCAACGACGTGGTCGAGGAAGCCATCAGCAAATACGGCAACGTGATGCGCGGCATCAATGCCGAGAAGTCCGGCAAGATTGACGGCCGCTGGGTCGCCATCCCCTTCATCGCCAACACGACGGGCACCTACTTCCGTGGTGACAAGCTGAAGGAAAAGGGCATCGATCCGGCAACGCTCGACACCTGGCCCAAGCGTCGCGAGGCAGCTCTCGCCATCTCCGACCCGGACAATGAATTCTGGGGCTGGGGCCTCACGGTCAACCAATCCGGCGACGGCTGGGGCGTGGCATCGGGTATCCTCAATGCCTTTGGCGGTCACTTTACCGACGAGACCGGCACCAAGGTGGAGTTCGACTCTCCCGAAACTGTTGCCGCCTTCGAGTTCATCCGCGAAACCTATGATCGCAACGGCAAATATGCCGCCATGTTGCCGCCGGGCGTGGAAAGCTGGGGCGACACCTCCAACAACGAGGCCTATCTGGCCGGCAGCATCGGCTATACGCACAATGCCTTCTCGGTCTA
This sequence comes from uncultured Devosia sp., assembly GCA_965650055.1. Lineage (GTDB taxonomy): Bacteria > Pseudomonadota > Alphaproteobacteria > Rhizobiales > Devosiaceae > Devosia. The sequence continues at coordinate 5,635 of CBFGMY010000044.1, read as the reverse complement.
TGCCGCAGCCAAGCGCGACAATAACCCGGTCTTTGCCAATACCCTCCTGCTGCGACAGCCCAATGCCAACAATGGTGACAGCCGCGACGGTGGTGCCGTGGGTGGCTGGCTGACGATCTTCAAGGGTGCGCCCAATGCGGACCTGGCCAAGAAGCTGGCGCTGGATCTGCTTGATCCGGCCAATTTCACGCCCATGTCCTCGATCGCCGGGGGGCTGTTCATGCCGGCTTACGAGAACCTGTGGACCGACGAACTGCTCTCGGGCGACCCCAACTACGCGACCATCAAGGACCAGGTCAGCATAGCCGAGCCGTTCATCGGCGCCTCCTGGCCGGCTCAGCCGGCCGCCCAGATCGACGCCATCCGCGCCCAGGGCGTGCTGGAACAGTCGATGGGCAATGTGATTGCCGGCCGCATGTCGCCGCAGGAAGCGGTGACCGACGCGCACAACAAGATCGTCCAGATCTTCGAAGAAGGCGGCATCATGTAGCCGCAGAAAACCGCGCGGCGAGCCGGGTGTCCTGGCCCGCCGCGCATTTCGACCCGAGCCTGTGCCGCCTTTGGCCGCGCGGCCGGTTTCTTGTTTGCGACGGGGGACATGACCCCGCTGGAGTATTGGCATGGAAGATCGGATGACCCTGACGCTGGCAGCGGCACGGCCGCGGCCCACCCGCAAAAAGCGCCTGGAGGCCTTGTTCGGCCGGGACTGGAAAGTCGGCTACCTGTTCGTGCTGCCGCTCGTCCTCATCATGGCTTTGCTGATCTTCTGGCCATTCGTCAGCGCCATCTTCATCAGCACGACGTCGCTGAACTTCCTGACGGGCGAAACCGCCAATGTCGGACTGCGCAATTATGCGCGCCTGTGGACCAACAGCGACTTCCTGCAGTCGATGCAGAATACGATCCAGTTCACCTTCTGGTCGCTGCTGCTCAAATTCATCATCGGCATGACGGTGGCGCTCATCCTCAACAGCCGCATGCCGTTCCGAAGCCTGCTCAGCGGCATCATGCTGCTACCCTGGATCGTGCCGGAAATCGTCACGGCACTGGCCTGGAAAAGCATCTACGACCCGATGTTCGGCGGGCTCAACCCGATCCTGCAGGGCGTTGGCATCATCGATCATCCACTGGGCTGGCTGTCGGACCCCAACATGGCCATGGGCAGCATCATCTCGGTCAATATCTGGAAGGGCATTCCCTTCTTCGTGCTGCTGCTGCTGGCAGGCCTCAAGGCGATCGACCGCGAGCAGATCGAGGCCGCGCAGGTCGATGGCGCCAACGCGATCCAGCGCTTCCGTAATGTCACCCTGCCCGGCCTGCGCTACGTGATCGTGGTCACCTTGCTGCTGTCGTTCATCTCCACCTTCAACCAGTTCGGCCTGCCCTTCCTCATGACGGGTGGCGGACCGAGCGGGGCCACCAAGCTCTATTCGATCCTGGCCTATGAGAAGGCCCTGGGTTCGCTGCAATATGGCCCGGGCATCGCCATCGCCTTCAGCGTTGCGCCGCTCATGGCCATCCTGATCTGGCTGCTTGCCCGCTTCATGCGCCACGACGACAAGCGCGACGGCGCGCCTGAACGTGGCCCTGGGATTGCCGACCGCCTGCTGGCCGGTGGCACCTGGCTGGTCAATGTCATCATCGACCTGGCCTTCCTGCCGATCCAGCTGGTGTTTGCGGGTATCGAATGGGCGGTGCGCCGGGTGCGGGTGGCCACGGGCCGCTCGCCCGTGCAGCCCATCTTCAAGCAGACGGCGCGCTCCAATGCCGGGCCGCTGGCGCGACTGCTGGTGCTGACGCCGCTGCTGGCCTTTGTGATCTTTCCCTTCTACTGGATCGTGACCACGTCGCTCAAAACGACAGCGCAGATCAGCGAGCGACGCTCGATCTTCTGGCCCGAGCCCTTTACCAGCGACCAATACACGTCCCTGCTCCGCGACACGCCATTCCTGACCTGGCTGATGAACTCGGTATTCGTCGCGGCGCTGAGCACGCTGGTCTCGGTGGCCCTGGCCTCGCTGGCGGCCTATGCGCTGTCACGGCTGCGGTTCCGCGGCGCGGGGCTGCTGACCACCCTGCTGCTGATCACCTATCTGCTGCCGGGCACGCTGTTGTTCATCCCGCTCTACCAGACGCTGACCTCGATCGGCGTCATCAACAGCCATGCGGCCCTGATCATCACCTACCCGACGTTCCTCTTGCCCTTTGCCACCTGGGTATTGATGGGGTATTTCAGGTCCATTCCGGTCGAGCTCGAAGAAGCAGCACGCATCGATGGCGCAAGCCGGCTCTATATCTTCTGGCGTATCACACTGCCGCTTGCGGCGCCTGCCATCCTGTCGGTGACCCTGTTTGCCTTTACCAATGCCTGGAACGAGTTCCTCTTTGCCTTCGTCTTCATCACCAGCGAGTCGCTGCGCACCCTGCCGATCGGGCTGCAGTCACTCGTGGTCGGTGATATCCTGCCCTGGGGCAAGCTGATGGCGGCCTCGCTGCTGACGGCCATTCCGGTGGCAGTGCTCTATGTCTATGCGCAGCGTTTCCTCGCCGAAGGGCTGACTGTCGGGGCTGTGAAGGGATGAACGATCCGTCTCGGATGGCGGCGGCCGGCAATGCGCTGAACGCCTCCATCGTGCGCAACTCGATCCCGTCTGCTGTTGACGCCATGGTGCTCAACATCCGCGGCCTCATCACCGATGGCGGGCTGGGCGTAGGGGACAGCCTGCCCACCGAGCGGGAGTTGTGCGAACGGTTCCAGGCCAGCCGGAACACGGTGCGCGAAGCCATGCGCATCATGAAGGCCTATGGCATCGTGTCGGTGCGCCCGAAGGTGGGCGCCATCATCGTCGACGATCGGATGGAACGGGCGCTGGACCTGTTCTCGTTCAACACGCTCAATATTTCGCGGCGGACGTTCGACGACATCCAGGGCTTCCGCAAGCTGATCGAGGTTGGCTCGGTCGACGCCATTTTCGACCAGATGCGACCCGACGACATCGCCGAGATGCGCGCCATCAACGCCCAGATGCGGGCCGCAGGGTCGATTGAGGAGGCATCGGAGATGGATTTCCGTTTCCACCTCCGACTGGTGTCGATCCTGGACAACCGGGCCGTGCGCGACGTGTACCGGATCATGAAGCCGGTCATTATCCGCATCATGGAGCGGGCCAAGCAGTTGCAGGATTTCACGGTCGACACCTACGACCAGCACGCCGCCGTGGTGGACGCCTTGGCGATCCGAGACCGCATTCGATACCAGTATGCATTGCAGTCCCACCTGCAGGTGGGCATCACGACATTTGAGACCCCTCAGGACATCACGCCGGCATAACGGGCGTGCGCGAGCAGTCGAGCGGGTCGCAAGGCCGCCGCTCCATCCTGACAGTATTTTTAGACGAGAGGCGGCGTGGCGGGAGGTCGCGCCGGATTGGGAGAAGCCAAGTGAAGATCACATCGGTCAAGACGGCGGCGACGAGCGGCCATTGCATGCATCTGTGGGTCCGTATCGAGACGGATGCAGGGATTACGGGCCTTGGTGAATGCGTCCATGGCGGGCATCAGGCCATCGCCATCATCCAGCACGAGCTGGCGCACAAGCTGGTCGGCCGCGATCCCTTTGCCATCGACGCCATCTTCGAGGAAATCCGCCGCAGCCTGGTATTCGAGGGCGGCTTTGCCGGTGCGTTGATCACCGCGCTGACGGGCATCGAGATCGCGCTCTGGGATCTCAAGGGCAAGGCCCTCAAGGTGCCGATCTATGAGCTGATGGGCGGCAAGTTCCGCGACGACATCCGCGTATACTGCGATTGCGAAGTCTCGCCCGGCATGAATATGGGCGAAGTGCAGGCGGTGGTCGACGAGGTGCTGGAGGCCGGCTTCACCGCGCTCAAGGTCGATCTCGATATCCGCGCCTATGGCCATACCGGCAGCGAGACGGGTTGGTACGAGAAGGACAAGTTCAACATGACTCCCAACAAATGGGAGCATAACCGCATGGTCGAACTGGCCGGCATGGTGGTGGAAGCCGCGGGGCCGTCAGTGGACGTGGCCACGGACCTGCACACCAGGCTCGACAAGCACAGCGCCATCCGCCTGGCCCGCGACCTCGAACCGCTCAAGCTGATGTGGCTGGAAGAACCGGTGCCACCCGAGAATATCGACGTGATGGCGGAGATCACGCGCAGCACGTCGACGCCAATCTGTGCCGGCGAGAACCTCTACCTGCGCCACGGCTTCCGCAAGCTGCTCGAGCAGCAGGCGGTCGACATCATCATGCCCGATATCCCCAAATGCGGCGGGCTGTCGGAATGCCGCAAGATTGCCGAGCTGGCCGATCTCTATTCGATCCCCTTTGCGCCCCACAATGTCTCCTCGCCCATCGGCACGATGGCATCGGCGCAGGTCTGCGCCACCATTCCCAATTTCCTGGTGCTGGAGTTCCACTGGTTCCATCGCGACTACTGGTCGACGATCACCGATGGCGGCGAGATCATCAAGAACGGCAAGATCGCCATGAGCGACCGGCCCGGCATCGGGCTCGAGCTCAATGAAGAGGTGGCCAGAGCGCATCAATATCCGGGCACGACCTGGTTCGCGTGACGCCCGGCGGGAATCCAACACGCGCGATATCGATAGAGGGGCTCGGAGTCGCGCGGCGGGCGCTGGTGTCAAAAGCACCGGCGCCCTGACTTTTCCGGTCAGCCGCGTCCTACTTCCAGGTGAAGATGCGCGTCACCGAGTAGTTGAACACCGAGCTCATCAGTGCGCCGGCGAGACCGGCGACGATGGGGACGGCCCGCGCCTCGTAGATCACCGAGGCGATCGAGACGTTGGCAATGCCACCGAGCGAGCAGACCAGGTAGAAGATCAGCAGCCCCATCCACAGCTTGGCGCCGTGCAGCTTGCGATCGGCATAGGTCAGGATGTTGTTGATGAAGAAGTTCCAGGTCATGGCCGTGATGGTGGCGACCACCTGACCCACGATGAATGGCTGGGGGAAGACGCTGGTCAGCAGCCACAGCACGGTCAGGTGCACCGCAAGCCCGCTGAACCCGACCAGGGCGAAGAGCAGGAAGCTGGTGGGCAAGAGGCCACCGGTCAACTTGGACAGCCAGAGCCCGAGGAACTGCAGCACGACGAGCGGGCTCATCTTGCTTTCGCCGGAGAGGCGCTGGCGGAACACGTAGGGCACCTGGGCGATGGCCGGCGGCGTGCCCTTGCGGGCGGCGGTCACGACCAGCTCGAGCAGGATCTTGAAGCCTTCGGCGGACAGCTGGGGGGCGACATCGATGAACAGGTCGCGGCGCAGCATGAAAAAGCCGCTCATCGGATCGGCCAGTTCCTGGCCGGCCACCAGGGTCGAGAGGCGCGTGGCGAGGTTGCTGCCCCAAAGGCGCAGCGGGGAGAGCCCATCGCCGGCCGAGCCACCGCCGGCATAGCGCGACCCCACCGCGATATCGGCGCCGGCGCGCACCTTGGCGAGCATGGCCGGCAGGATGGCTTCATCATGCTGGAGGTCGCCATCCATCACCGCGACGAAGGGTGCGCTGGTGGAGAGAATGCCTTCAGCACATGCCGAGGAGAGGCCGAGCCGGCCCAGGCGCTTGATGCAGCGCACATTTTCGTGCAGCCGAGA
>CBFGMY010000043.1:0-22957 GCA_965650055.1 uncultured Devosia sp. | reverse complement strand
GCCGCTTTGGTCGCCACCCTGATCTTTGCCCTGCCGCCCATGGTTCGCGCCACGGTCTATGCCCTTGGCCGCGTGCCGAACTCCGTCGTCGAACTTGCCGACATGACCGGCGCGAACTTCTTTCAGCGCCTTTTCAAAGTGTTCATGTCCACCGCACGGGCCGATATCCTACTCGGCCTCAACCAGCTGGTGATGATGTCGCTGGCAATGGTCATCCTGGCGTCCATGATCGGCGCCGGCGGCCTCGGCAGCGAGGTGCTGAAAGCTCTGCAGTCGCTGCGTCTGGGCCGTGGCGTCGAAGCCGGGCTGGCCATCACCTTCATGGCCATCGTCCTCTATAATCTCGGTCACGCCTATGCCACCCGAAGGCCCTCCCACAAGACAGTCAAGCCCGGCTTGCGGCCTGGATATCTGCTGATCCTGGCTATCGGCATTTCCTTCGGCCTGGGTCTCACCTTCCCGCAGCTCAGCCAATATCCCCAGGAATGGACCGTCTCATCCTCGGACTTCTGGTCCCGTGGCGTTGCCTGGCTGAACATGACTTACGGGCACGCCTTCGAGGCCATTCGCACCACCATAACATTCTCGGTCCTGCGACCTTTGCTGGCTTTGCTGCAGGGCGTTGGCTGGCTGGGCTGGCTGCTCGCGCTCGTTGCCGTTTCCCTCGCACTGGGACGGCCGCTTCTGGCGGTAACGACGGCCGCGATCGTCCTGGCAATAGCCAGCATCGGCTATTGGGACCTAACCATGATCACGCTGCATCTGGTGTTCGCCGGAACCTTGCTATCCTTGATCATCGGCGTGCCGGTCGGTATCTGGGCCGCCTATTCGCCACGGGCCGGCAGCATCACCAATGGCGTGGTGACAACCCTGCAGACGCTGCCATCATTTGTGTACTTGATCCCCACGGTGATGCTGCTGGGCCCGGGCGACGTCGCCGGGGTTTTCGCCATCGCCATGTATTCGATGGCCACCACGATCCGCTACGTGTCCCATGCGCTCAGCCATGTCGACAAGGGCGTGATCGAGGCGTCCGACATGTTCGGCGCGAACTTCTGGCAAACGCTGTTCAAGGTCAGGCTGCCGCTGGCCTGGCCCGGCATGCTGCTCGCGCTCAACCAGACACTGATGATGGCTGTCGGCATGGTCGTCATCACCTCGCTGATCGGCACGCGCGGGCTCGAGCTTGAAACGATCGAAGCCATAGCCAGGGTACAGCCCGGCCGCAGCCTGGTTGCCGGCCTGACCATCAGCGCCCTCGCCATCATGATCGACCGGCTCCTGAACGCTGCGGCGACCCGCCAGATGGCACCTGCAAAGAAAACTGCTCTATGAAGGTCTTCATCAACAAAGCTCATCTGCTGCATGAAGCCAGGGCTGAACTGGTACCCGGCAAGTTCGTCAGCCCGATCGAGGTGCCGAACCGGGTCACATCGGTGGCGGATTACCTGACAGCCAACGGCCTGGGTGGTCATCTGGAGGCGCCGCCCGCTCACCCCGACGATCTCCTTTCGGTGCATGACGCGGGCTATCTGTCGTTTCTTGAGCGCGCCTGGGGCGAATGGGCAAAGGTTCACGGCGACGAGACCGATGGCCTTGCCTTCGTCTGGCCGCACCGCAACAGACCCCCGCGCATACCGCAAGCGATCGAAGGGCAGCTCGGCTACTACATGTTCGACGGGGTGAGCCCGATCACCCCGCATGCCTGGGCGGCCTCCTTGGGCGCTGCCGGTGCGGCACGGGCGGCGGCCGACCATCTCGCTGCCAGCGGCGAGTCTGCCTTTGCCCTGGTTCGGCCGCCGGGCCACCATGCCTGCCACGATATGGGCGGTGGCACGAGCTACCTCAACAACAGCGCCATCGCCGCTGCACACCTGGCGAGGCAGGGGGCCAGGGTGGCGATGCTGGATATCGACGCTCATCACGGCAATGGGGCACAGGACATCTTCTGGTCCTCCCCCGACATGCTCACCATATCGATCCACTGCGACCCAGCTGCCGACTATCCATATTTCTCAGGCTATGCCGACGAAACTGGTGCCGGACCGGGCGAGGGCTTGAATATCAACCTACCGCTTGCCGTTGGGTCGCAATGGGAGGCGTACCTGCCGGCCCTTGAGCAGGCCACGCGCCGGATAGGCGACTTTGCACCGGATTTTCTTGTTGTTCCCCTTGGCGTTGATGCCCATCGCGACGATCCCTCCGGAAAGCTTGCGCTTGAAACCGCGGACTATTCGCGCATCGGCGACGCAATCGCGGCCTTGTCGGTTCCGTCGATGTTTGTGCTCGAAGGGGGGTACGACCCCGCCACGATGGGCGAGTCGGTGCTGAGAACGCTGGCTGCTTCGGTCGATTGACGACCATGACACGGCGCATCCAGGGGACATACAACTTTTGGTTTGTTATGCTGCATAACAAACTCTGCTATACCCGAATTGCAGCCCAACGACGCAATGCCGCGAGCATTGCGCAACGCTGAGAAACCCGCGGCACACACTTGCCCGCCCGGGGTCGGCAAGCTCAAGAGGAGGAGCGAATGCTTAGGACTATCGCCAAGCTTATGTTGGCAACCAGCCTTACCATGGGGGGCGTGGCCGTTGCGGATGATGCGCACTGGCTGAGCCCCACCATGGTCAATGCCCGTGCCGAATTCATGAGTCCGGGTCTGAACTACCTGACCTTCCGCAACATCGACAGCATGTTTGCCACGCGCCTCGTCGCCAAGGGCGACACGGTGTGGGACATCCCATCCAAGTCGGCAGAAATCGGCGACAGCTTCACCTTCGGCGCGGAAACGCTTTCGCTCGAGGGCTTTCTGGAAGCGACCTCCACCAATGCGCTTCTGGTCATCCAGGACGGGACGATCGTTCATGAGGCCTATCGCAATGGCAGCTCCGAGCAAAGCCGCTTCATATCGTTCTCGATGGCCAAATCGTTCCTTGCCAACATGATCGGCATTGCCATTGAGGAGGGCAAGATTTCCGGGGTCGACGCCAAGGTGGTCGACTATCTGCCGGACTGGGCCGGAACGGCCTATGCCGATGTGAGCCTCAAGTACCTGCTTGAGATGCGATCGGGAATCGAATGGCTGGAGGTCTACGAATTCGGCAGCGACACCCAGCTTACCGAGGTCCATGACAATGCCCTGGTGGCCTACAAGTACCGCTGGTGCGACTATGCCAAGGATCGTGCCGTCAAGGCCGGAGCTCCGGGCAGCGTCTACAACTATTCGACGCTCGACACGTCGGTGCTGGGCTGCGTCCTCGAAGCGGCCATCGGCATGAAGGGTGCCGACTATATGAGCCAGAAAGTCTGGCAGCCCGCGGGCATGGAGGCCGACGGCTTCTACCTGATGGACGGCCCGGAATCGGTGGGTCGCGAGTTCTACGGCGCCGGCTTCAACGCGACGCTACGGGACTACGGCCGGATCGGCATGATGATGCTGAACGGCGGCATGGCCAATGGCAACCAGGTCATCCCGGCCGAGTGGGTGAAGATATCCACCGCACCGGCCGAAGCGACCGGACTGGCCGACCCGGCGGAAAATCTTGGGTACGGCTATCAGTGGTGGACCGTCGCCGGCACCAATGCCTACACAGCCTACGGCCTGTTCAACCAGCACATCTACGTCAATCCCGACACCAAGACGGTGATCGTCAAGCTGGCTTCGCCAGCCAGCCCCCTGGGTTGGGGCATCGACAACTTCGCCTTCTTCAGTGCAGTGGCCGAGACGGTTTCGCAGCCTTGACCTGACGCCTAAACCGCATCCTCATTTTGGCATACCTGTACCTCGGTCATCTGTTGGCCGAGGTACAGCCCGGGTGTGTGATCGATCTGCTGATACAGATGGGTGCGGCGTGAGCCGCTCTCCCGGCGCCCTGATCCAGCACCGGCACGTGCCGGCGGGGCGCCTCATTCCGCCGGGTAATATCCCAGGATGGATTTGACCTCGAGATATTCTAGCATGCCCTCGAGCCCATATTCGCGACCATTGCCGGATTGCTTGTAGCCGCCAAAGGGCGCGTGCGGATCCCAGGCTGGATAGTTCAGATGCACCTGCCCCGAGCGGATCTGGGAGGCCACATACCGCACCAAGTCCATGTCGCGGCCCTGAACATGGGCTCCGAGGCCATAGATGGTGTCGTTGGCGATCGCGATGGCTTCTTCGACCGTGTCATAGGCAATGATGCAGAGTACCGGCCCGAACACCTCGTCCTGCGCGATCCGCATGTCGGTGCGCACGTGGGTAAAAATGGTCGGCTTCACGAAGAAACCAATATTGTGGCCCCTCGGACGCCCCTGCCCGCCGGTCAGCAGTTTGGCGCGTTCCGCGATGGCGTCGCCGATCATGGTCTGGATGCGGTCGAACTGCCCACGATTGGCGATGGCTCCGTGCGTGGTCGTTTCAAGCATGGGGTCGCCGACGACGATCTCTGCCGCAGCCTTTGTCGCGAGCGCCTCGACTTCGGCCAGACGGTCGCGCGGCACGATCATGCGCGTGGGCGCGCTGCAGGACTGGCCTAGATTGCGGAAGCTTGCGGCGATGCCCAGGGGGACGGCGCGGGCGAGGTCGGCGTCGGGCAGGACCACGTTGGGCGATTTCCCGCCCAGCTCCTGCGCAACGCGCTTTACCGTCACGGCGGCGGCCTGGGCCACCGCGACGCCAGCGCGGGTCGAGCCGGTGATCGAAATCATGTCGACATCGGCATGAGAGGCGAGCGCCTCACCCACGTCAGGACCATTGCCATGGACAAGGTTGAAGACGCCGGCCGGAAATCCCGCGGCCTCGATCGCTTCGGCAAACAGCAATGCGCTCAGGGGCGACAATTGGCTCGGCTTGAGCACGATGGTGCAGCCGGCGGCCAGCGCCGGAGCCACCTTGGCGGTGATCTGGTAAAGCGGCCAGTTCCACGGCGTAATCATCGCGCAGACGCCGATCGGCTCCCGCGCGATGGCGGTCTGGCCCCGCCGTTCGATGAACGAGAAGCTGGCCAACACTTCGCGCGCCGTTCGTACATGGGCGATGGCGAACGGCACCTGGGCTGTGCGCGCATAGCTGATCGCCGCGCCCATTTCGAGCGAGAGGCTCTGGGCAATAAGCTCCGCGCGCGCTTCGAGCTTCTCTTGTAGGAGCCCGAGGAGCGCAGCGCGCTCTTCGGGCTGCGTTCGGCCCCAGGTCACGAAGGCTCGCCGCGCTGCGGCGACGGCGGCGTTGACATCGCTGCCATCGCCTAGCGGAATCTGCGCAATGACCTCTTCGGTGGCCGGATTGACGACGGCCGCGTGGGCGGCGCCCTGCGGGATGACCCACCGTCCGTCGATATAGAAGCGGGCGATGTGGCCGTTGTCGGAAAGGTGCTCGAGGGGAGACATCACTGGACCAGATCCTTCATGCTGCAAGGGGCACCGTTTCACCAGCCGCGAATGCGGTCCCAGCGCGCCTCTATGCTGGCGTCCTCGCCATCGACGACGCTGTAGAATTCGTGCTGGGCGGCCATGGCGCAGGCGTGATTGGGCAGGATGCGGACGCGAGAACCAACCGGCAGGTGCGGCATGGTCTTGCCCGAACCCGGACGGATGGACAGGATGCCGTGCTCCTGGCTGGCCTGCGAGACAATCACGTCATCCAGAACACGCCCGGTTTCGTCGCAGACCACGCCGTAGCCCTGGTCGACGCGCTGGCTTGCCGTTCCGCGATCGCGCGACAGCGCCATCCATCCGGCATCGACCAGGATCCAGCCCTTCTCGGGTTTGGCACCGATGACGGAGGCGAGCACAGAGATGGCGATGTCGTCCTTGCTGCAGACTCCAACGCCATGCTGGACGAGATCGAAGAACATATAGACTCCGGCGCGAAGCTCGGTGACACCCTCGAGGTTCCGCGCAAAGTGCGCGGTTGGGGTGGAGCCCAGGCTGACGATCGGACAGGCGTGACCCCGCGCTCGCAAGAGTTCTGCGGCACGAACCGTGGCCACCCGCTCGCTCTCGGCGGCGGCAATCAGGGCTTCGGGCGCATTTAGGGCATAGGATTCCCCGGCATGCGCCAGGACGCCGACGAGATTGGCACCCGCGGTGACGACGCGCCGGGCCACTTCAATGAGCCTTGGGTCGTCCGGCTTTAGGCCGCCGCGGTGATCGTCGACGTCCAGTTCGATGAGCACCGAAGGGATGATCCCGGTGGCCTCGCGAACCTGGGCCAACGCGTCGGCCTGCTCCACCGTGTCGAGCAGCACCTTGACCTCGGCACCGGTGCGGCGGCAAAGCTCCATGGCGCGCAGGGCCGAGGCCGGCGACAGGCCCACGGCATAGGTCATGTCGCGATAGCCGTGGCTGGCGAAATACTCGGCCTCGGCAATCGTCGACACGGTGATGGGACCCGGACCGGCCGGAAAGACGTGCCGCGCCACGTCGATGCTCTTTGCGGTCTTCATGTGCGGGCGCAGAATCACGCCCAACTGCCGAGCGCGATCGGCCAGCCGAGCGACATTGCGCTCGAGCCGGCCACGGTCGAGGAGAAGCGATGGCGTGACAAGCTCGTGAATCGACTGCGGCGACGGGCTTGGCTTTGCTGCGGTTTGCATGATTGGGCGACCCTCGTCACTAGCCGAAAGATTGATTTGCAAGGGCGAACATGGTGGCCGGACCATCGGGTTCAGGGAGCCGGCCCTTGACCATCGCGACGGCCTGGCTGACCTGCTTCAGTCCGATTTCTTCAAGCCAGCTACTCAGTTCGTCCTTTTCATAGACGTCGATGCGCACGAATTCGCCCGGCAGGGCGGCCAACTGGGCCTCAATCAGAAGACAAGCATCCTCCGCGTTCTCTGCAGCGCAGGGGCCGATGACGTGTCCACGCCCGAACTTCCGAGCGATGACATAGCCGCCAAGGCGGCCGGCGCGCTCCAGGAGCAGGGTATGTCCTGCCCCGCAGAGCGCGGCCACCATGGACGGCCGGAAGAGGCCGGTGGCGCGTTGATCGAATGCCTGGATTGCCGGCAGGTCCGCGGCTGCTGCCGGGCGGATGTGGTCCCGCTTATTGCGCTCGAAGGATACGGTTGGCACACCTTGATGCTGATGCACGCGGCCCCAAGGTACAAATCCGCGTCGCTGGTAGAGCGCCAGCCCTTCGTCGGTGGAATTGAGCAGGATGCTCCGGCCAGCGAGCGCCGCCAGCAGACCGTCAAAGAGACGTGAGCCGTTACCGCCACCCTGCGCCGACGCCGTGACGATGATCATGCCGACCGAAGCGAAGTCATCTCCGTATGGCCACGACATGGCCGTGCCGATTACCTCGTCCGCGCGCACAAGCGCCAGGCCTTGGCCAAGCTGGGCTGCAACGCCCCAGTCCTCCAGGCGGTAGGGCCACCCCATCTCCTGCGACAGCTGCAGGGCGCCAGCCAGGTGGACAGGTTCGAACCGCTTGAGTTCGATGCGGGCGACAGCATGTGCGCTCTCTATGGTCATGGTCCAGCACGATCCGGCTTCGGTTGAAGTCGGACATAAGGTGCCACGCCTGGCGCAGGCGCCCCTGCTGTTTGCCCTCGCCAAGTCAGAGGGATCATTCGTTTTGGCCGCCCTAATCAGCACAACGGGCGGCAGACTCCGGCCAAAGATACGCTCCGCCCCAGCCCGTAGCTTGCGGCGTTCCAGGCCGGAGAAGCCGATGATTTATGTGAGCGAAGACGACTCTGCGGCACTGGTGACGCATGAGCTGGCCTTCGAGGCGGTACGGCAGGCTCTCGCAGCGGCCGCATCCAAGCTGAGCGGCGTCTTTCCGGCCGTTCTCGGACGCTCCAGCGAGCCGACCAATACCTTTTCCGTAAAGTCGGGCTGGTCGACCGACCTGACCGGCGTCAAGGTCGGCTCATTCTGGTCCGGCAACCCGGCGATCGGTCTGCCGCGGCACAATTCCACCATCGTGCTGCTTGACCAGCGCACCGGGCGCCTCCGGGCCGTCATCGAAGCGGGCAAGGTCAATGCCTTTAGGACCGCGGCCGCAGATGCCGTCGCGACCGATTTGCTGTCGCGACAGAATTCGAAGGTGCTAACTATTTTCGGGGCGGGCAATCAGGCCGGCTATGAGGTTGCGGCCTTGGCCAGGGTTCGTCCGATCGAGCAGGTGCTGGTCGTATCCCGCCCCTCGGAGCGTCGCGATGCCTTTGTCACGCAGATCCGCCAGAGCGGCCTCGACGCGCACATAGCTTCGCCCGAGGAGGCGGTGCGCGCCGCTGATATTGTCGTGACAGCGACGCAGTCGCGCGAACCCCTATTCGAGGCCGCCTGGGTTCGTCCGGGCACGCATGTCGTGAGCATGGGGTCCGACGCACCCGGCAAGCAGGAACTCCCCGCGGACCTCTATCCTCGGGCGTGCTTGTTCTGCGACCTGCTTTCGCAGTCCATCCAGATCGGTGATTTCCAGCATGCACGCAAAGCGATCGAGGCTGGTACTCTCACGGTGACGCCCATCGGTGACGTCATCGAGGGACGGGCCCCGGGGCGGCGAAGTGAGGCGGGGATCACGGTCTTCGACAGTTCGGGAATTTCCCTTCAGGATCTGTTCATGGCCGACGCCCTGATCCGCACCAAAAGCCAACAGGGCTGACCAAGGGATATGGCAGCCTCCGGTCGGCAGATCACCGCCGGTCGCCCGGAAGTTCCTTTGGGCCGCCCGACTACCAGTCCATCACCACCTTGGCCGCCTGGCCGTTGCGCATGGCCTCGAAGCCGGATTGGTAGTCGTCGATGCCGATGCGATGGGTGATGAGGCTGGAAACGTTTGGCGGCCCCTGGACCAGGGCGATCATCTTGTACCAGGTCTCGAACATCTCGCGCCCATAGATGCCCTTGAGCGTCAGCATCTTGAAGATGACCTTGTTCCAGTCGATCTCGAAACCCGTCGCCGCAATGCCGAGGATAGCGGTCTTGCCGGGTCGAAGTCCGTGGGACCTCTCCAGGAGGCCCATGAGCCTGTTGGCCGGGCGGGCGAGCTCCATGCCCGGCCGCGGCGATCAGATTTGATCGCCGCGCACGTCCAGCGCATCACGCAAGCCATCACCGATGAAGTTGAAGCTGGTCACCGCGATCGTGATCATGGCGCCAGGAATGATGGCCAGCCAGGGCGCGTTTTCCAGGTATTGCTGAGCGCCCTGGAGCATGTTGCCCCAGCTGGGCAGCGGCGGCTGGATGCCATAGCCCAGGAAGCTGATATAAGCCTCGAGCAGAATGGCGTGGGCGACAGTCAAGGTCGCCGTCACAATGATCGGCCCGATCGCATTGGGCAGGATTTCGCGGAACATCAGATGCGTTCCGCTGAGGCCCAGCATGCGCCCGGCCAGAACGAATTCGCGTTCGCGCAACGAGCGGACCTCTGCTTCGACGATACGAGCCACCTGCATCCAGCTGGTTACGGCGATGATGACGGTGACCATCAGTGGGCTGGGCCGCAGGGCGGCGGCCAGCGCCAGGAGCAGGAAAATGGATGGAAAGGAGAGGAACCCGTCGACCACGCGCATCAGCGTCGCGCCGACCCAGCCGCCCCGATAGCCGGCGACGACGCCCACGATCGTGCCGACGAAGGTCGACAGCAGCATGGCAAAGAAACCGACCAGGAGCGATATGCGTCCCGCCTCGAACAGCCGCGCCGCCACGTCGCGACCCAGGGGGTCCGTGCCGAAGATGTGGCCGCCCGTGAGAGGTGGCGCGAAGCGCGCCCGCAGGTCGATGTAGAGCGAGTCATAGGGCAGCAGGTAGGGCGCGAAGGCGCAGGCCAGCACCAGGCAGGTGATCAAGACCAGCCCCAGCAGGGCCAGGTGATGGCTCATGAAACGACGAGCCGCACGGCTGCGCCACCAGTGGGGAGTCGCCGTGGAGTGAGCGATGGTGGTCATGATGGCTGTCTCCTGATGAGCGTTCAAGCCAGACGGATGCGCGGGTCGACGATTGCGACAAGCACGTCCGCGATGAGGTTGCCGAGAATGACGATGAAGGCCGAGAACATCAGCAATCCCATCACGACCGGGTAGTCGCTATAGCCGAGGCTATCGAGGAACAAGCGCCCCATGCCGGGCCAGGTGAACACGGTCTCGGTCACTAGCGCCCCGGTCAGAATGCTAGGAAGCTGTACGCCCGCTAGGGTGATCATCGGCAGGAGTGCATTGCCGACCACGTGCTTGAGGATGACGCGACGTTCGCTCAGGCCCTTGGCGCGGGCGGTCTTCACGAAATCCTGACTGATTGCGTCCAGTGTCGCCGACCGCATATAGCGGCTCCAGATGGCGATATGGACGAGAGCCAGTACGATGCTGGGCAGGATCAGGTGATGCAGATAGTTCAGGGCCGAGCCATCGCCGATCGTGTACATGTTGCCGGCGGGCAGCCAGTCCAACTGCAGCGAAAAGACATAGATGCCGATGAGGCCAAACCAGAACGTCGGGATGGACAGCGCCACCATGGCCCCAACGGTTGCCACATAGTCGAAGGCCGAGTACCGGCGGGTGGCGCCCCGGACGCCGATCCAAGTGCCGACGGCCATGGCGATGGCGGTCGAGCTTCCCATCAGAAGCAGGGTGGCGAAGATGTGCCGGCCGATGACCGACAGCACCGACGTACCATCGCGGAATGACGTGCCCCAGTCGCCCTGCAGGAGCCGCCAGGCCCAGTCGAAATACTGAATCCAGAGCGGGCGGTTAAGACCGAGCTGCTCGGCAATCCGGTCCATGTCGTCCTGGGTCATACCCGGATCCAAGCCGTACTGGGCGAGAGGTCCCCCGGGGATGAGGTTCAGAATGACGAACCCGATGATGGAAACCATCACCAGCAGCACGACGCTTTGCAACAGTCGATTGATCAGGAAGCTGCGCATGCGGCCCTCCATTGTACCCTGCGGCGTGGGAGTCTGCCGCCGCCCCGAAGGGCGGCGGCGATTGCATCAGGCCTCCCAGTACCAAGCCGCGGCATTCCAGGATTCGGTGCGGGTATTTCCGTTCGGCACGTAGCCCTGAATGCCCTTCTTGAATCCCTGGACGGCGACGTTCTGGAACAGCGGCAGGAAGGGCAGGTCCGCGCGGACCATTTCCTGCACCTTGAAGTAGATCGCGCGACGTGCCTCGGGATCGAAGGTGCGGGTGCCCTCTTCGAGCAGCTTGTCGACCTCGGCGTTGACATACTGGGCGTTGTTGGAGCCACGGCCGCCCTTGGCGACGATGGAACCCGAATGAAGGCGGTTGGTAACGTCGGGGTCGGCGCCGATGATGTAGGTGCTGCCCACGATGACGGAGTCGAACTCCGACTTCTGCCAGAAATCGCCCCACATGACGGCGCCGGGCAGGTTCGAGATGGTCATCTCGACGCCGATCTCGGCAAAGGTCTGCTGCAGGAACTGCTGCACTTGCTCGCGCAGCGGATCGCCTGATGTCGTCGAATTGGCGAAGGACAGGCGCACGCCATCCTTGGCGCGGATGCCATCTCCACCCGGCACCCAGCCGGCCTCGTCCAGAAGCTGCTTGGCGCGATCAAGGTTGAACTCCTGGGGCGGCAGGCCAGGATTGTAGAAGAACGACTGCTGCGGCATGAAGGTCTCGGTCGGCTTCGGCACGCCGTAGTACAGTCCTTCAATGATGCTCCGGCGGTCGATCGCGGCATAGAGCGCCTGGCGTACAGCCAGATCCTTGAACTGCGGGCGGTCGACGTTGAGGTAGAACGACTCGACCGAGGACCTGGGCACGAGCGTAACAACGCGGTCCGCCAGCTTGCTGGCTTCCTCGTAATGATCGGGAGTGATGTATACCTGGCCGGTCATGTCGACATCGCCGCTCTTGAACTGGGTATAGAACACCGTAAGGTCGGGGATATACTTGAAGACCAGCTGCTCGATATATGGGCCTTCCCCGAAGTATTCGGCATTGGCGACCAGCTCGAGGTGATCGCCTGCGACGCGCTGGCCCCACTTGAACGCACCGGTGCCGATCGGCGCCTGGTTGAACGGACCCTCGTTGGGGTCGGCCTGGGCCTCGAGAATGTGCTTGGGAACGATGAAGGTTTCGGTGAGGAAGGACAGGTAGGGTGCGAAGGCCTGTTCCATCCGCCAGGTGATTTCTGTGGGGGAAACCACCGTGATGTCGCGAACCAACGCGTGACCGGTCGTCCGCCAGGCGCGGAAGTTCGGATTGACGATGAGTTCGAGTGTGTACTTGACGTCTTCGGCGGTGAACGGCGTGCCGTCATGCCATTTGACATCGTCGCGAAGGTTAACGCGCCAGCTGAGGCCATCGGCCGAGATACCACCATTCTCAAGAGTTGGCGTCTCGGTGGCGAGGTTAGGCTGAATGGCGCCCTGCGGATCAATGCGGAACAGGGCGTCGAACATCGAGAAATGGACGCCGTCATCCGTCTCGATCTTGGCCATCAGCGGGTGGAACACGGTCGGTTCCTGCGATAGGCCGACGATGACGCGGCCGGTCGGAGCAGCAGGCGGTGTCTGGCCGAAGGCCGGCGCGCCCAGCAGGTTCGGGGCAACGAGGCTGGCGACGCCTCCCAGACCCATCAGGCGCAAGGCGTCGCGGCGCGTAAAGCTGGATGTCGTTGAATTCTTGGTCATGATTGAGGTCTCCTCCCTCGTGGCGATAGCGCCACTGCCCTACGAATTGACTGCGGCCGGGCGGGCATTCGCCGGTCGCTCTCCTGGAATCGCGGCCACCAGCTCTCGCGTGTAGGCCGACTGCGGATTTAGGAAGATTTGAGATGGCGGTCCGTGCTCGACGATCCGCCCCTTCTGCATCACGGCGATCTCGTCGCAGATCTGGCTCGCAATACGCAGGTCGTGGGTGATGAAGACCATCGAGACTCCGGTTTCACGCTGAATCTGATCCAGGAGCTTAAGAATTTGTGCCTGGATGGAGACGTCGAGCGCCGAAACGGCCTCATCTGCGATCAATAGTTTTGGCTTGAACATCAGGGCCCGTGCGATGCCGACACGCTGGCGTTGCCCGCCAGAAAATTCATGGGGATAGCGATCGAAGGCGCCGGCATCGAGCCCGACATGGGCGAGCAGGGCTCGTGCTTCCTCGGCCGCCTGGGCATAACGCGTACCATGCGCCACCGGTCCGACCGTCAGGATGTGGCCGATGGTCGAGCGGGGGTTGAGGGACGCGAAAGGGTCCTGGAAAATCATCTGGATGGCCGGGCGCAGGGGCCGGAATTCACCCTCGGAGAGACGGGCAATGTCGCGCCCCTCGAACAGGACCTGTCCACTGTCGCTATCCATCAGCTTGATCAGCAGTCGCCCCAGCGACGACTTGCCCGAGCCGCTTTCGCCGACAACACCCAGGGTCCGGCCGGGCATAAGAGTGAACGAAACGTCATTGACCGCCGGCACGATGCGCCGCGTACGGAACAGGGCGCTGCCACTGCGATAGGTCTTGACCAGTCCCTCGACCTTGAGGATCGGCTCGGTCGTATCGGAGTTCAGCGGCGTACGATCGGTGGCGGCAAGGCGCGGCACGGCCGCGATGAGACGCTGGGTATAGGGATGCGTCGGCGCCTTGAGTACCTGGTCGCTCGTCCCCTGCTCGACGATGCGACCCTTCTCCATCACCACCACGCTATCGGCGATCTCGGCGACCACGCCGAAATCGTGGGTGATAAACATGACGCTCATGCCCTTGCGGCGCTGAATGTCACGGATCAGCTGCAGGATCTGCGCCTGGGTCGTTACATCGAGCGCCGTCGTGGGCTCGTCGGCGATCAGGATGGTGGGCTCGAGTACCAGAGCCATGGCGATCATTACGCGCTGGCGCTGACCACCCGACAGCCGGAACGGATACTGTAGAAACATCAGGGGAGGATCAGGCAGGCCCACTTCCGCCAGGAGCTCGATCGCGCGGCTTCGTCGTGTGTCCGGCGTGCCCACGCCGTGCGCCGCCATGATTTCGGTGATCTGCTCACCCACGGTCATCAAGGGATTGAGCGCTGAGAGAGGGTCCTGGAAAATCATGGAGACGATGCGACCACGCATGCTGCGCAGCTCGGCGGCCGGGAGTCCCAGTATGTTGCTGCCTTCGAGCTCGATGGCGCCGCCGGTGACGGGGATGACCCTGGGCAGCAGACCCATGATGGCATTAGCCGTCACCGATTTGCCCGAACCGGACTCCCCGATGATACACAGGATCTGGCCACGTTTCAGATCGAAGGACAGCTTTTCGACCGCGTGGGCGCGTTCCATGCCTTCAGGCAGGCTGATGGTGAGATCGCGCACCGAGAGCGCCAGGTCCAGGGGCGAGGCCGTATCGATGGTCGCCGTCATTGTGCTGTTCTCCCGCCCCAGCGCGCTGGGATCAACTTGCGGCCCGGTGCGTCGTCGGCTCATGCCCGGGGCCAGGCTGGGCAACATAGTCGCATCGTCCATCTGGCGGCTCCAAGACATTGTTCCCTCCGGGAGACCTGCGCTCCCGCGAGGGGGGCCAACCGATCGCTTGAGGCATCCCTTCCTCCTCAGGTGGACGCCTCGAATTATGAGTAGTGTCACCCCCGCGAGCCCCGCAGAGTCGCCGAAAGTGTCCTGCCATGCAGCATGAAGTGCTAAATCCGGCGAGCCAGACAGCGGTTCGTCCTGTGACGCCACCGGAGGTACCCAAATCCGCCCGAATTGCGCTGGGAGGGAGGGAGCTTCCGGGGCTCCAGCTCCGTAGCCGCACAATCTGCCGTACAATCAGGCGCCAACAGCAGGTAATTCTAACAAGCGGCAATCAGTTGCGGAACGTTGCCGGGCAGGTGCGCTAGTATGAGTTGAACAAAGGAGTTCCCATGCCAGCGCCCCTGCTACATATCGAGTCCAGCGCCGACCTGCCCCGAGAGGCAGATGTCGTCGTCATCGGTGGCGGCGTGGTGGGCGTGTTCACCGCCTACTACCTGGCGCGCCGGGGCGTTCGGGTTGCCCTGCTCGAAAAGGGACGCGTCGCTGCCGAACAGTCGAGCCGGAACTGGGGTTGGTGCCGTCAGCAGAACCGCGACGCCCGCGAATTGCCGATAGCCACCAAGAGCCTGGAGCTGTGGGAGAACGTCGCGCGTGAGACCGGCGAAGACACCGGCTTCCGGCGCTGCGGGCTGCTCTATCTTTCCGATGATGACAGCCAGTTGGCCACATGGGCGAAGTGGCGCGATTTCGCGCTCACCGCCGGCGTCACCACACACATGCTGAGCGCCCAGGAGGCCAGCGAACGGGGCGGAGCGACCGGGCGCCGGTGGAAAGGTGGCGTGTTCTCTCCAACCGATGGAACCGCCGATCCCTCACGCGCGGTGCCAGTTGCGGCGCGTGGCATCATGGCCGCGGGCGGCTCTGTGCATCAGTTCTGCGCTGCCCGCGGCATTGAGCTGAGCGCCGGGCGGGTCAGCGGGGTGGTTACCGAAAAGGGTACGATCGCGACCAGAACCGTGGTCATGGCAGGCGGCGCATGGGCGTCCTCCTTCTGCCATCAGCTAGGCATCAGGTTCCCGCAGGCCTCGGTGCGCTCATCCATCCTCGCCGTCGCTCCCGGCATGCCGCAGCTGCCCGCCGCCATGACCTCACCGGATGTCGCGATCACGCGCCGGCGCAATGGCGGTTATACTTTGGCGATCAGCGGTCGGGCGCGCGTGGATCCCACGCCGCAGCAGCTCCGGTTCGGGCGTGAGTTCCTGCCCATGTTCGCTCGCCGCTGGCGCAGCCTATCCCCCGGCGGGTTGGAAGGGTGGCGGCAAGGTCATGAAACCCTGGAAAAGTGGTCCCTCGACGACATCACCCCCATGGAGCGCAACCGGATACTCGACCCGCAGCCAGACATGGCGCAGATCCGCCTGACGTATCGGCGCGCCTGTGCCTTGGTGCCTGAACTCCGGAGCCTCCCCATTTCCGATACCTGGGCCGGATACATAGACAGCACGCCGGACGGCATTCCCGTGATCGGCGAGATCGAGGGCATTCCTGGCTTCATCCTGGCCGCCGGGTTCAGCGGCCACGGCTTTGCGATCGGACCTGGAGCGGGGCATCTGATCGCCGACATCGTCACGGGAAAGCCCCCAATTGTCGATCTGGCACATTTCCGGCCTGAGCGGCTGAAAACAGCGGCCTGGGGCAAGGTTGCCGAGTTCTGATCATTGTAGACGGGCGAGCCGGAGGCCGTGACGAATTGCAATGCGTGGCAGTGTGACGAGGTTGTATGATGCAGGAGCGCGGAGCATTCCGACCGACCGCCGACGTCCTTGGGACAACATTCCGCCGCGAGACGATTTGCTGGACGACCGTGCCGATGCATGAACAACTGGGCACTGTGCTGCGCCGCGTCCGGTCGCGCCGGTTGGCGCCGCACATGGCGGCCATGCCCGCCGTCGGCGGCACGGTTGCCTTCCGCGCAGAGCCCCGCTGAGGAGAGTCGGGGCACGGATATTGGGGTGGGTACTGAGATGAAGCTCGACAGGATCGACATCAGGATTTTGGCCGAACTGCAGAAGAACGGGCGAATTTCCAACGTCGAACTCGCCGAACTGGTCAACCTGTCACCCAGCCCCTGCCTGATGCGGGTCAAGAAACTGCAGTCGGAAGGCTTCATCACCGGCTACAGCGCGCAAATCGACGTGGCAAAGCTGGGACAGACCTTGACCGTGTTCACTGAAATAACGTTGCGCAATCATCGTCCCATCGATTTCTCCCGTTTTCTTTCGACGGTTGAGAAGATCGACGCCGTGGTTGAGTGCCACCTGGTTTCGGGCGGGTATGACTACCTGGTGAAATTCGTCACCGCCGGCATCAGCGAGTATCAGGAGATCATCGAACGGTTGATCGAGCTGGATCTCGGCATCGACAAGTACTTCACATTCGTGGTCCTGAAGTCCCCGATCGTGAAGTCCCACGTACCGCTCGACAGCATTTTCACGGCGTGACGTAAGGCCACCCAATTCATCGAATGGTGGAGGGTGGTGGTCGCGCGGCGAAGTTGAGCCGCAGCGCGACCGGTCGTGGCGTTATTCGTAGACGCAGACGAAAATCTTGCGGACTGTTTCAATGGTGCGCCAAACGCCCACAAAGCCTGGCTTCATCACAAAGCTGTCGCCGGCGCGGTAGGTACGGGTTTCCCCACCCTCCTCCTCGATCTCGATCACGCCCGACAGGATGTGACAGAACTCGTACATCGTTCCCTTGCGCGAATGGGTAACGCCGGGCGTGGCTTCCCAGACCCCCGTGCGAACCTTGTCGCCTTTGTCAGAGTCCTGTGGCCAGGACTTGAAGGCCGGATCGCCGGAGATCAGGCGCTCGGCCTCCGGCTTGGCATGAGTGGGTTCGAAGGCGGGATTGGGGTCGATGGTCTTGAGAAGTGACATTGCGGCGTTCCTTGCTAATAGCCAAGCGTGCGATCGACCAGGCCGATCGGTTCCTCACCGGCGCGGTGACGCCGGATGTTCTCGACCACGGCCCGCGCCGCAGTGTGCGGCTGCGTGACGGAGGCGATATGGGGGGTGATCAGCACCCGCGGATGTGACCAAAGCGGGTGATCAGGCGGTAGCGGCTCGGGATCGGTGACATCAAGCATGGCCGCGGAGAGCTGCCCCGTGTTCAGCGCGGTGATCAGCGCCTGTTGGTCGAGATGCGGACCCCGGCCGACATGCAGCAGTTGCGAGCCTCGCGGAAGCGAAGCAAATAGCTCCGCATTGAGGATACCGCGCGTCTCCTGCGTCAACGGCAACAGGCATATCAGGATGTCGGTCTGGGCGAGAAAGCCGGGCAGCGCCTCGGCCCCGTGAAAACACGTGACGCCTTCGATCTGCTTGGGGCTCCGGCTCCACCCGGCGATTGGGAACCCGAAAGGTTTAAGGCGTTCGATAGCCGCATTGGCCAATACGCCCAATCCCAGAAAGCCCACGCGGCGCTGGCCGGCCTGGTGCGCCGGAAGCGGCTTCCACAGGCCATCATGCTGCTGCGCCAAATAGGCGGGCAACTGCCGGTGCAGGGCGAGTACGCCGAGCGCGACATATTCTTCCATCATGCGAATGATCCCCTCCTCGACCATCCGCACCAGCTTGACGCCATCGGACAGCCCCTCCCAGTTGAACTGGTCGACGCCAGCACCGATCGAGAACAGCATTTCCAGGTTCCCGTAGCGCGAGAGGTCCGGGGGAACCGTCCAGGTAATGAGGTAGCGCACCGCTTCCGGTTCGATGGGGTCCGATGGCTCCAGGAACAGCAAATCGGGCACTTCGCGCGCGAAAACGTCGCGAAAGACCGCGGCGCGCGCTGCGTCGGAATTGAACAAGAATGCCATCTGGGGAGGTCCTTTCCCTACGCGGCCAGCCGCGCACCGAGATCTTCGATCAGCGTCTGGCAGGCGGCTAGTTCGGTGGTTTCGATGTATTCATTGGGCTTATGCGCGCGTCCAATATCGCCGGGACCGCAGATGATCGCGTCGATGCCGGCCTGCTGGTACAGCCCCGCCTCAGTGCCGTAGCTGACGGCCGGCAACACTGGTTGCTGGGTAAGGTCGGCAAGCAGAGATGCCAATGCGCTGTCCTCGGCCAGCGAAAGGCCCGGGTAGGTGGTGAGTTCACGCCAGGCGATCTCAAAGCCGCTTTCGCCGAGTGCAAGAAGCGCAGCCTTGATGGGTTCGAGCAGGGCGGTCGGGCTAGTGCCAGGCACGGCACGAAGCTCGATCTCGGCGACGCAGCGGTCGGGAATGATGTTGACCGACTGCCCCCCCTGCATAACTCCGACCTGCACAGTCGAGCAGGGCGGCTCGAATTGCAGATCCAGCGCCGCCCGTTCAAGCAGCCGGCCGTAGTCGACAATCTGTGTAACAAGGCCCGCCATCGCATGAACTGCGTTGAGCCCCAGATCCGGACGGGAGGAGTGGCCCGATCGGCCGTTCACTTCCAGGCGTGCCGCAGCCTTACCCTTGTGGGCGCGCACCGCCTGCATGCAACTGGGCTCACCGATGATAGCGCCCAACGGGCGTTCGCAGAGACCGGGCAGCGCCGCCAGGAGGTGCGGGACACCCCGGCACCCGGCTTCCTCATCGTAGGAAAATGCAAAATGCACCGGTTGTCGCAGGCCCTGCTTGGCCAGAGCGGGCAGCGCCGCCAGCGCACAGGCGAGAAACCCCTTCATGTCGCTCGTGCCACGACCAAAGAGCTTGGTGCCGTCGCGACGCAGCTTGAAGGGATCGCTGGTCCAGCCGGTTTCCCGCGCCGACACGACGTCCATATGGCCAGAAAGGATGTAACCCCGCCCTTCCCTGGGTCCGACCGTCGCAAAGAGGTTTGAACGGTCGCCTTCGGGGCCGGTGAGGACAGAGACCGATACGCCATTCGCCATGCAATAGGAGCCGATCCACTCAACGATGGCATGGTTGGGCGTGCCGACGACGGTGGGAAACGCCACCAACTTGGCGAGAATCTCCTCAGCGTTCATCCAGGTCACCCCGCCTTGCATAAATTGCCGAATGTAGACAGCATGGCGGGGGGAACACGGTGTTCCCTGCCGAATGGCGCTTTGCTTCAGGCAAAGATTCCGAATTGCCGGGGAAAACCAGTCGAAGCTGCCGGCCTTATCACGGCATCCTGCTGCAATGGCTCGATGCAACGCTGCAATTTCGAGCTGATGCAATAACCTGCCGCTGGAATGGGACCCTCGGCGAGAGAGCGGATGAGTTGAATGCAAGAATCGGTGCGCCTGAAGTCTTTCGAACTCGTCGCGCGGGACATTGCCGGTGTGGATGTGCATCTGTTGCACGCGCTGACCACGTCTGTGGGCTGGCCGCATCGGCCCAAGGACTGGGACTTCTTGATCCGCGCTGGCAAGGGGCTGGCGGCCATCGACGGTATCGGCAGGGTCTTCGGCACCGCCATGTGGTTTCCGCACGGCGAGGACTTTGCCACCGTGGGGCTTGTCATCACTTCGCCGCGCACCCAGGCCCAGGGTGGCGGGCGCTGGCTGATGGATCATGTGCTTGAGCACTGCCGGGGGCGCGACCTGGCCCTCAACTCGACCCGCGCCGCGCACGGCCTCTACCTGTCACTCGGCTTTGTCGATGAGGCCTCGGTCCATATGCGCCAAGGCGAATTGGTCGCGGAGCTTCCGCCGCTTCCGCCTGTGAATGGCGAACTGAGCGCCCTCAGCGTGGACCGGCTCTCCGAAATTTTTCCCATAGACAGCCACGCCTTTGGCAGAAGCCGCGAAAGGCTCCTGACCCTGCTGTCAGGGAATGCGTCGATCTGCGTCCTGCGGCGCCGAGGCGAGATCGTCGGCTATTCGATGAAGCGCGATTTCGGACGCGGTTACGTCGTCGGTCCCGTCGCGGCGACCAATAGCGAGGATGCGCTGCATCTCACCGCCGTTCATCTTGAAACCCTCAAGGGCCAGTTTGTTCGCGTCGATACCCGTGAAGGCGACGGTCCCTATGTCGCCTTTCTCGAGCAATGCGGCCTCTCGATTGCCGAGGTGGTGACCACCATGTCCAAGGGGCGTCGCTTCCTCCACCGCCGGAAGGACGAACCCTGGTTCTATGGCCTTGCCGGCCACGCCCTGAGCTGATGACGCGGCGCCATAGCCTTTTTGGGACTGGTCATGGACCGAATGATCGCACGCATTCTTCGCGGAGCCACTCCGCCAGCAAGCGTGCGCCCTGCCCCAGTTCACGCTCGCCCGCCTGGATGAGGCCGTAGTGGCTGCCATCGACATCGAATCCGGCTGGAGCCAGGAGGCGACCCCGCTCGACGTCATCGATCGCGAGCACGAGCGGGCTCAGGGCGACCCCTAACCCAGCCGATGCCGCCTCCACGCTGAGGAAATGGTGATCGTGGAAGCGCACGTCCTTGGGTCGCGGAACCGAGGGATGCGCGGACAGCCAGTGCGCCCAGGCATCGGGCCGGGTCTTTGCGCCCAGCGCGATGTAGTCCCCGGCCGCGAAGGCCGGGGCAAGCTCCGGTATCATCACCGGCCCCATCCTTTCCGCGAAGAGGCGCTGCACGCGCCAGGCCTCCGGCAGTGCAAAATCCAGCCGGCGAATGGCGAGATCGATCCGGTCGCGCCGGAACTCGACCGCGCCGCCGCCGACCGAGAGGTGCAGGGCAATCTCAGGGTGCGTGCTCTGGAAGCCCGCCAACCGCGGGATCAACCAGCGCATGGCTACCGATGGTTCACAGGACAGAACCAGGGCATTGTCGCGAGTATCGGCAGCGCGCAGGTTCTCGATCGTCGTCGAGAGCTCCGCAAAGAAGCGGCTCAGAGTCAGGTTGAGCGTCTCGCCGGCCGCCGTGAGCCGCAGCCCCCGGCCTGCCTTCTCGAACAGCCTCAACCCGACATCCTCGGACAGTTTGGTGATCCGGCGGCTCACAGCACCGTGGGTCAGGGCGAGCTCGTCGGCGGCCAATCGCACCGAGCCCAACCGAGCGGCGGCATGGAAGGCGCGCAAGTCGTCAAGGGATGGGATTTCGGAACGTCTCATTGGTGATTTTCTATCACCGATCTTGGCGAGAAACTATCGCTTTTCAGCGCATCATTCGCGTTCATAATTGAACCATGGGAACCAATATTGAACATCGGATCGGCATCCTGGCTGACGACCTGACCAGCGCTGCGGACGGTGCTGCTCCCTTTGTGGCGCAGGGCCTACGCGCAATGGTCGGCCGTTCTACCGTCCCTTCGAGCGATAGCGCGGTCCTGGCGGTCGACAGTGGATCGCGATCCATGTCCCCGTCGGAAGCGACCGCGCATGTCGCTCGTCTAACCGGCCAGATGGCGTCGCGCGATATTCTCTACAAGACCGTGGATTCGACGCTTCGCGGGCATGTGCGCGTAGAGCTCGAGGCGGCGTTCAAAGCCAGCGGCCGCAAGATGCTGGTGTTCGCGCCGGCATTTCCGGCGGCCGGACGCACCACCGTTGGCGGCATTCAGCTGGTTGATGGCGTCCCCGTCTCGGAAAGTGCCTATGGCCTCGATCCGGTTCATCCCGCTCGGCATTCGCGGCTGGCCGACCTCGTGCCCTCCAGCATCGGGAGCGTGGTCATCCTCGACGCCACGACCCAGGAGGAGTTGGACGCCCAGATCTCGGCGCTGCCCGAGCCCGGCTCAATTCTCTGGGTCGGCTCTCCGGGCATGGCAACGGCGCTCGCCAGACGGTTTGCCCCCGCCACGCAACCACACCTACCCGCCGCGCCGGCAGGGGGCGACATCCTGGTCGCGATCGGCAGCGCCAATCCCCGCAGCCATCGACAGGCGGACGCTATATCCGCGGAACCTGGCGTTACTCTACTGCGCGCGCCTCTGGACCGGGCCGACGACCCCGCCGCTGTCCTGGACCGGATTGCCCGAGACGCCACCGATCTCTTGCGTGGCGACGGCTTCGGCGCGGTGATCGCTACAGGCGGCGACACGATGGAAGCGATCCTCGACCGCCTCGGGATAAGCGCGTTCGAAATCCTGCGGGAAATCGAGCCGGGATTTCCCCTCTGCCATGCCGCACTGGACCATGGCCGTCACCTGCTGCTGGCCATGAAGGCGGGCGGCTTCGGGGATGATCAGACGCTTGCCCGTGCCATAGCGCAGATACGCTCCGAAGAACCAGTACAGGTGTCGCCATGACGGATATCGCCCCCCTCGCCATCACCATGGGCGATGCCTCGGGTATCGGCCCGGAAATCGTGGCCAAGACGCTTGCCCAGAGTGGCGTACGAGGCATCGTCTTCGGCAGCCACGTGGTCATGGAGGACATTGTTCGTCGCCTCGGGCTCGGGCTGGCCGTCAGGCGCATCACCACGCCAAGCGCGGCGCGGTTCGAAGGTGGCGCGATCGACCTCATCGAAACCACGGAAATCGAGGTGCCGCCGGCCCTCGGGGTGGTCAGCGCCATTTCCGGGCAAGCTGCCTTCGACACGATCGTCGCCGCGGTCGCCGCCGCCAAGGCCGGCGCGGTCAGCGGCGTTGTCACCGCCCCGATCAACA
>CBFGMY010000042.1:0-23001 GCA_965650055.1 uncultured Devosia sp. | reverse complement strand
CGCCGACGGTATCGCCGGTCAACATGGCGTTAGTGACCTCCACGCGGTCCGACCGGCGCTGGAACTCCACCTGCGCCACATCGAAATCGAGCCGGTTCTGGCGGGCGATGGCGGCACGGGAATCGGTATGATTGCCCAGAATCTGCGCGACATTGGCTTCATCCACGATGGCGAAGTCGCGCATCACCAGTTGCCCGGCTTCGGCGTCCAGGTCGCGGTCGGTGGTTAGCACCAGGCTGCCCGAGCCGCCCGCAAGCTGGGAATAGACCCCCAGCAGGCGCAGAATCGTGCCGGCATCGTTGAAGGCGACCGACAGAGTGCGTCCGTTCGGCGCCGGATTGGTGGTGACCGAGAGGGCATTGCCGTCGCTGAACTGCGCCGTCAGGTTGGCGCGTCGCATGTCGCCGCCGTCCAGCAGCAGGTCGACATCGAGGTTGAAGGCCGTGGTGGCATAGTAACCAAGCGCCCGGTCGAGCTTCACATCAAGCGCAATGGTCTGGTCGAACTGGGTCGCCTGCACGCCCCCCGCACCCTCGCCCAGGCCGAAGAACTGGCGCAACATGGGTTTGAGATCGAGCTGGCTGCCGCTGATGCGCACGGCATAGCCGCCGTCCATCGGCACCAGGTCGAGCTGGGCATTGTCACCCTCGCTCAGGCCAAACTGGCTGAAGCTGGCGGCCTGCAGGCCATTCTTGGCGTGATAGGTGATGTCGCCAATGGCCCGCACTGTGCCAAAGGACAGATCGATATTGTTGAGCTGGGTGATCTCGCCTGCCGGCGTGATGATGGCGCTCAGCGTACCCGAGGTGCCCGCCGCCTTGCTGATGCCGATATCCTTGATATCGAGCGCGGCGTCCTTGAGGTCGACAGCCATCTGCAGCGAGCCATCGGCGAGCGGCTGGGCCACGAAACGAACACGACCGGACAGGAACTCGGACGCGTCGAACCCCATTGCGCTCAGGTCCGCCACATCGATGGTCGAGGACAGCCGGAAGGTGGGATCGGTGGTGGGGGTGCCAGAAATCTCGATACCGGCTGCCATGCCGTCGATCTCGGCCGTGCCGCCGAGCTGATAGCCGTCTTGATTGGCGCTGAAGGCGAGCTGGCCATTGCCGATGCTGCGGTCCTGGATCGGCTGCGAGCTGGCAAAATCGGCCACGGTGCCGTTGACGACATAGTCGATATCCATCGGCCTGCCGCTGGCTTCGTCGGCCAGGCTGATGGTGGCAACCAGGCCCAGGTCGACGGCGCCGGTGATCGATTCCAGGTCGATCGGCAATTGCACGGCGGCCAGGGCATCAGGCTGCTGGGTCTTGGCGAGATCGAGCAGCGCGGGGATTGGCGCGCTGATATCGCCCGATATTTCGACAATGCTCTCCGCGGGGTTGGAATTGTCCATCACCAAAGCCGGGTTGGCGACCTGGATTTCGCCTCCGGCGGTCGTCAGCTTGCCGCCGCCAGCGGAGATGATGACATTGCTGTCGTCCACCTGCAGGCGGGTTTCGCCGTCGATGGCGATCGGAGCCATTTCGGCCGTCGGCTTGATGGCGACGCCGGTGCCGACCATGTCGATCTGCATGCTGTCCTTGGGGACGGGCTTGTCTTCGTTGCCCAGCCCCAGGCTGCCGACGGGAAATCTGAAGTCCATGCGCGAATGCGCCACCGTGCCCTCGGTGACATTGGCGACGAACCAGTCCCGGCTCTCCTTGCCCATGATGTAGGGCCAGAGTCGCTTGAGATCGTCGGCACTGACGCCCTGCCCGGCCACGGTCATATCGATGCCCAGACCCGCCTGCAGCATGTCGATGCGGCCAGTGGTTTCCACCGTGGCGTCGCCTTTGCGGGCGATGAAACGGTCGATGCCCAGGGCGCCATAAAGCGGCGCTGACCAGCCGGAGAAGTCCATGGTCTCGAATGGCTCGGCAGGGGCTGCCATGTCATTGGGATGGATAACCACGTCACGGGCCTTGATCGACATGCCAATGGTGGGGCCGAATTTGGGGTCCAGGCCCATGGCGAAGACGCCGGAGATACGGGCAGAGCTCTGACCGATCTGCAACGCCGCATCACCCAGGACGAACTGCCCGGATCCTGGCTTCCAGGTGATATCGAGGATCGAGCTGGCAATGGGGAAATAGGCGTCGGCGATGCGCAGGTCGAGACCGGTCAGGTCGATCTTGAAGCGGCCGTCGACCAGCTTGCCGGCGGCAGGCTCGAAATTGACATCGATCGACAGCGCCCCCGCACCGCGCATGGCGGCGAGGCTGGTGGCATCGTCGATAAAGGGCAGCAGCGCCGCGAAATCGATATTGGTGACATCGGCCTCAAGCCGGGAATTGCCAGCGTCGTCGACCGTGCGCGACAGGTTGCCCATCATGGTACGGCCACCCAGCGTCGCCGAGAAACTGCCATTGGTATTGCGGCGGTCGGGGGTCGGGCCGATTTCGAGATTGATAGCCTCGAAACGGCGAAACAGGCCATAGACCGAGTCGGTCATGTCGATGACGCCGTCGCGGACGACCAGCTTGGAGAACCGGCCCTGCGCCGCCTGCTCGACGAGTTCGGCGATACCCTGCTCGCTGGCCTCCAGATTATAGATCAGCCATTCGTTGTCCGAGCGCATGGCGGGCGGCGTGTCGCTGCCGGCGACGCCGATGCCCCCGGCGGAAATGCCGACCGACGGGAAAGCGTCCTCACCCTCCTGCACCCGCAGGATCGGCGGGCCGCCTTGCGGATCGTCCGTCATCTCGAAGCTGGTGAGGCGCGGGCCGAACAGGTCCTGCACCATCTGGATATGGGGTCGAACGATGGTCACGGTGGCGCCGGGCTGGCCGAAGAGTGCGCGGGCCGGCGAGAAGCCGACTTCGAGCGCGTCCATGGCGACCCGCGCCCCGGACTTGCCATCGGTGAGCAGAACCGGCGCAAACTGGATGACTGGCCAGACGCCGCCTTCCAGCGCCAGGTTCATTTCCCCGAGTTCAAGATGCGATGTGGCCGGCAAGGCGGACTGGATCAGCGAGCGAACGGCCTGGCCGCCGAAGGGCAGCCGGACGGGTGTTATCAGCAAGATGAGGTAGAGCAGGAGCAGCAGAACCGAGGGAATGCCCAGCAGCCAGACGGCCAGCTTTGCCGCGTGGCGCGCGGGTGGCCGCTTGCGCTGCGCCGAGGGCGAAACCGGAGTGTCTGCGGGTAAGGTTGACGCGCTCACTTGCTTCCAGAACGAGGCTTTGCCGCTATCTGCTGGCGCCTCAGAATCAACCGCAGAAGGCGGTCTCTTGCCCAATGATACCGGCTGGAATATGGCACTGACACCCACATTCTGGTGCGCTGGGACTGTTCAACGGAGGGAATTTCATGCCTGACCTGAGCGAAGGCGATATCGCCCCCGATTTCACCCTGCCCCTCGATGACGGCACTGCGTTCCAATTATCGGCGCAGCGCGGCAAGCCGGTGGTGCTCTATTTCTATCCGGAGGACGATTCCGGCGGCTGCGTGGACGAGAACAAGGAGTTCTCGGAGCGTGCCGCTGCCTTCGCCGCACTAGATGCCCGGATGGTGGGCATTTCGCCCGACACCATCGAGAGCCACAGCAAGTTCCGCAAGAAGTATGGCCTGGTCGCGCCACTAGCGGCGGACCCGGAACACCAGGCCATCGAGGCCTACGGGTTGTGGAAGCTCAAGAAGCTCTATGGCCGGGAATTCATGGGGTTGATCCGGACGTCGTTCATCATCGGGGCCGATGGCAAGGTGGCCCGGATCATTCGCGCCACGCGTATCCTCGGCCATGCCCAGAAAATGCTGGAAGCGCTTGAGGCGCATGTGTCTGGCGCCGTCCGCAAATAGCCTTTGTTAACCATGCCGCGCCATAATCCGGTCACCATATTTGTGGCGGTGCGGAGTTAGTTGGGTGCGTAACCAGGCCAGTTTCGGGCGATCCGACAGTCGGTCGCAACAAGCCAGAACCCCGCGTCACGGCGTCCACCCCTTCCTGTTCTATGGCATGTTCACCGTGCTGCTCGCGGGCAATGCCCTGCTCGGGACCGCCTTCCTGCTCTCGACCGATATTGCGCGCCTGCTCAGCGGCCAGAACGAGCAGGTCATCGAGGCCTATGAGAACCGCATCGCGCAGCTGCGCGTCGAGGTCGACCGCCTGCATTCGCGCAGCTATGCGCAGGCCGGCGATATCAACCTGCAATTGCAGGAACTGGCACAGCAGCAGGAAGTGCTGGTGGAACAGCATCAACTGGTGCGCGTGCTGGTCGACAAGGCCGGCGAACTGGGCATCGAAGCGGCCACGCTGGCCGAGCCCGCCCCTGCCGACACGGCTCTTGCTCCCCTGTCCACCGGCAATCCGGATATCGATGCCACCGCGGCGGCGGTTGCCCAGATGATGGGCGAGACCGAATTTGCCATGACGTCCATTGCCCAGACCGCCACCGAGCGCACTGCCAGCATCGTTGCCGAACTGGGCGATCTCGGCATTGCCGTGGACCTGCCGGTCGAATTTGACGGCATTGGCGGGCCGCTGCTGGCGCCACAGGAAGGCGCCGAGGTGTCGCCGATGATCGACGACGCCAATGCGGTGATGGCCGCGCTGGTGCGCTACAAGGCGGCTCGCGACAGCATCGACGGCGCCCCGATCCACATGCCCATATCGGGGAACTTCCGCCAGAGTTCAGGCTTCGGCAACCGTACGGATCCGTTCACCGGCGGCCGTGCCTTCCATTCCGGCCTCGATTTTGCAGCCCCCAAGGGCACCACCGTGCTGAGCGCGGGCAAGGGTGTGGTGAGCTTTGTCGGTACCCGGTCCGGCTATGGCAATGTGGTCGAGGTGACCCACGCCAACGGCCTTGTCACCCGCTATGCCCATCTGTCCGGATTCCTCAGCGAGGAAGGCCAGGCGGTCAATACCGGTACGCCAATCGCCAAGGTCGGCTCCACCGGCCGCTCCACCGGCCCGCACCTCCACTTCGAGGTGCGCAAGGCCGATAATGCGATCAATCCCAAGGCGTTCATCGAGGCCGGCAAGCGGCTCCTGGCGATCCTGGGCTAGTCTTCCGCCGTCACGTCCGTCGCCACACCGACGCGCTGCGCCAAGGCCGCTTCCATGAACTCGTCGAGATCGCCGTCCAGCACCACCGAGGGCTGGCCGCTTTCGACGCCCGTGCGCAGATCCTTGACCATCTGGTAGGGCTGCAGCACGTAGCTGCGGATCTGGTGGCCCCAGCCGATATCGGTCTTGCTGGCCGCCTGGGCGTTCGCCGCTTCCTCGCGCTTCTGCAACTCGGCCTCGTAGAGCCGCGATTTCAGCATGGCCATGGCCGTGGCACGGTTCTTGTGCTGGCTGCGCTCCTGCTGGCAGGCCACGATGATGCCTGACGGCACGTGCGTGATGCGGATGGCCGAGTCGGTGGTGTTGACGTGCTGCCCACCGGCACCCGAGGCGCGATAGGTATCGACCTTGAGGTCGGATTCCCGGATCTCGATATCGATGGAATCATCGACCACGGGATAGACCCAGCAGCTCGAAAAGCTGGTGTGCCGCCGTGCCGCCGAATCGTAGGGGCTGATGCGGACGAGCCGGTGCACACCGCTCTCGGTCTTGAGCCAGCCATACGCATTGTGCCCGGAAACCTGGATGGTGGCCGATTTGATGCCGGCTTCTTCGCCGTCATGCATTTCGAGTACCTGGACCTTCATCTTCCGACGCTCGGCCCAGCGGGTATACATGCGCAGCAGCATGTTGGCCCAATCCTGGCTCTCGGTGCCGCCGGCGCCAGAGTGGATTTCCACGTAGCAGTCATTGGCATCCACTTCGCCCGACAGCAGCGTCTCGATCTGGCGTCGCTTGGCGACAGCCTTGAGCTCGAGCAGCGCGTTCTCGGCATCCTTGACGATCTGGGCGTCGCCCTCGGCTTCGCCCAGCTCGATCAGTTCGGAATTATCGCGGATGCCAGATTCAAGCTCGCGCACCGCCTTGACGGCGACGTCGAGCTCGTCGCGCTCACGCATCTTGGTGCGGGCTTTTTCGGGGTCGTTCCAGAAATCGGGAGATTCGGTTTCGGCGGTCAGCGCGTCGCGGCGCAGTTCTGCAGTATCCCAGTCAAAGATGCCTCCTCAGCAGGGTCAAAACCTGCTCGATTTCGGCGACGGTCTTTTCGATTTCCGTACGCATTGGTCAATTCCTTCAAAGTGGTGTCCCGTTTAGCGGAGGCGGCGGCGGGGATCAACCTCGGCCTGTCACGCCGCGACGGGTTCAGCGGCGAAGACTCTTCTCAAACTTGCGCAGGGCCGTCTCGCGCTTGATCCGCGACACCCGGCTGAGAAAGAACACGCCGTTCATCTGATCGATCTCGTGCTGCGCCACCCGCGCCACGAAGCCCTCGAACCGGGCAGTCTGCCGCGCGCCATCGGCATCGTCGTAGACCAGCTCCACCCAGGTGGCCCGCTCGACCGGCACTTCGATGCCCGGCAGCGAGACCGACCCTTCCGGGCCCACGCTGGTTTCAGCCGAGGCCAGGACGACTTGGGGATTGTAGAGCAAACGGTAGTCGCGCTGGGTCGTGTCGCTGGCCACGCTGATCACCACCAGCGGCTCGTCGAGACCGAGATGGGCCGCGGCCAGCCCATAGGCCTGCACGCTTCTGGCTGCTTCGGCTAGCCTCTCACCAGCCGCCAGCATTGCGGCATCAACCGGCCGCACCGCGGCCTTTCGGGTCAGCGCCGCGTGCGGATAGGTGACGAAGTCAGCCACTAGAACAGGCCGCCGCGCCCGGGGCTGACCCATTGGCCGGTATTGGGATCGTAGACCAGTTGGTTGCCGCCGCCCTCGGCCGGCGCCTGTGGCTGGGACACGAAGCCCGAGTCGTATTGCTGCTGCATCATCTGCTGGCGCTGGATGGCGTCGAAGGCGTTGACGTCCACCCCGATGACCGACGTCATCAGGTTCGGCCCGGTACCGGGCTTGAACGCCTCCTGGATGCCCCCCTCGCCATCGAAGGCCGCTACGCCCGAATTGGGGTTGATCCAGGCCGTTGTCATGCCCGGGGGCACGTTGAATGGGGTCGGCGGCTTGCCTTCGAGTGCCTTGGCCATGAATTCGGTGAAGATCGGCACGGCGAAGGTGCCTCCGGTCACGGCGCTGCCCATCGACCGCGGCTGGTCGTAGCCGACATAGACGCCGACCGCGAGTTCGGGCGTAAAGCCGACAAACCAGGCGTCCTTGTAGTCATTGGTGGTGCCGGTCTTGCCGGCCACCGGGCGGTTGAGGACCCTGGCCGCAGTGCCGGTGCCGCGCTGCACCACGCCTTCCATCATCGAGGTGATCTGGTAGGCGGTCATGGGATCGAGAACCTGCTCGCGGTTGTCGACAATCACCGGCTCGCCCTGCCCGGTCCAACTGGTCGCTTCGCAGCCCTGGCACAGGCGCTGGTCGTGCTTGTAGACGGTAACGCCATAGCGATCCTGCACGCGGTCGATCAGGGTCGGCACGATCTTGCGGCCGCCATTGGCGATGGTGGCATAGGCGGCGGTCATCCGCATGTCGGTGGTTTCGCCGGCGCCGAGCGCCATGGCCAGCACCGGCTGCATGGTATCGTACACGCCGAACATCTTGGCGTATTCGGCCACCAGCGGCATGCCAATGTCGCGCGCCAGCCGTACGGTCATGACGTTGCGGCTGCGTTCGATGCCGCGGCGCAGCGTCTGCGGTCCGTAGAATTCCTGCGCATAGTTTTCCGGGCGCCAGATCGAGCCGTCGCCATTGCGGATTTCGACCGGCGCATCGAGCACCACCGAGGCTGGCGTATAACCATTGTCGAGCGCCGCCGCATAGACGATGGGCTTGAACGACGAGCCCGGCTGCCGCAATGCCTGGGTCGCCCGGTTGAATTCGCTCATCGCATAGGAAAAGCCGCCCACCATGGCCAGAACGCGGCCGGTACGCGGGTCCATGGCGACCAGGGCACCTTCGATCTCGGGCACCTGCTCGAGCGTGTAGATGCCGGTCTGCCCCGAAACCGGGGAGACATAGACCACATCCCCTACCTTAAGAATATCCTGGAGAGGCTTGGAAACCCACTTGATCTCGGGGCCGGACAGCGTGCCTTCGACGCGATCGTCCGCCACGGCGCCATCAGCGAGGTTGTCGGGCCGCAGGCCAATGCGCGCTTCGTTGCCGTTCATCTCCAGCACCACGGCGAGCTGCCATTCCGGCACGTCGCTGAGCGGCACGATCTTGCTGACGTCGAGCCCCCAGTCCTCGCCGATCTCGATGCTGGCGACCGGCTCGCGGAAGCCCTTGCCATGGTCATAGGCGATCAGGCCATTCATCAGAGCCCGGCGGGCATATTCCTGGAGCTTGGGCTCAAGCGTGGTGCGCACCGACAGGCCGCCGCCATAGAGCTGGTCTTCGCCGTAGAGCTTGGCCAGCTCGCGGCGGACTTCCTCGGTGAAGTACTCCGCCGAGTAAAGCTGGCTGCCGCCGGCGCGCGGGATGACGTTGAGCGGCTCGTCCTTGGCGATGGAGCCCTCTTCCAGCGTCACGTAGCCATTTTCAACCATACGGTCGATCACCCAGTTGCGGCGCTCGATGGCGGCCTGCGGGCGACGGAACGGGTGGTAGTTATTGGGGCCCTTGGGGAGCGCGGCAATATAGGCGGCCTCGCTCAATGTCAGCTCATAAAGCGCCTTGTCGAAGTAGTTGAGCGCCGCGGCAGCTACGCCATAGGAGTTGAGGCCAAGGAAAATCTCGTTGAGATAAAGTTCGAGAATACGGTCCTTGGAAAAGGTGGACTCGATCCTGACCGCCAGCAGCGCTTCCTGCAGCTTGCGGTCCCAGGTCTGCTCGGAGGTGAGCAGGAAGTTCTTGGCCACCTGCTGGGTAATGGACGAGCCGCCGCCCTGGATCGAGCTGTTGCCGTCCATGCGCGCCAGCACGTTGTCGCGCAGCGCACGGAACACGCCGTCGATGGCGATGCCGCCATGGCTGTAGAAATCCTTGTCCTCGGCCGAGAGGAAGGCGTGGACCAGCAGCGGCGGCACCGTCTCTATGGGCTGGAACAGCCGGCGTTCGCGGGCGAACTCGGCCAGGAGCGTGCCATCTGCCGCATGGACGCGCGTGGTCACGGGCGGCTGATAGTCCTTGAGCACGGTATAATCAGGCAGCGCGGCGGCAACGGTGGTGAGATAGATCGCGGCCACGCCGATGCCGGCCAGTGCCGCGAACATCCCAAAGCCAAAGATCCAGCCGAGCAAGCGCAGCATCTAGTCGTTCTCTCCCGAGCGGCGCACCGCCCGCATATTCACCTCGCAGCGTCCGCGAGGAACACCGGATTCAGCGTAGAATCATAGCAGACGGCGGCCGCAAAGTAGATCACAAGGCCGCGTTACTGCGGCTTTGCCGTTGGCACGCGGCGCCGGGCGTGACTGAATTGCCACATCATTCTTCGGGCGCCAGGCTGTCGAAATAGGCCGACACGCCCCGGGCCAATGCGTCCGCCGTGCGATCCTGCCATTCACCCTCGAGCAGGTTGGCCATATCGGCCGCGTTGGAGAGAAAGCCAAGCTCCAGCAGTACCGATGGCACGTCGGGCGCCTGCAACACGAAGAAGTCGGCCTGCCGGACGGGGAAGCGCCGCAGTTCGACGCTCGGCTGCAACTGGTGCACAATGGCCTGTGCCGCCATGAAGGACTGGTGGCGCATTTCGCGCCGCATCAGATCGAGCAGGATGTCGACGACTTCAGGCGCCATCTGCGGCATCGCAAAGCCAGCGATGATGTCGGTCTTGTTCTCGTTGTCGGCCAGCACCTTGTCGAGCACGTCAGTGGCATTCTCATCGCGGGTGTAGACGCTGGCGCCCCTGATTTCGGGCTGCTGGAAGCTGTCGGCGTGCACCGAAATGAACAGGTCCGCCTTGTTGGTGCGGGCCAGGGCCACGCGTTCCTCAAGCCGCAGGAAAGTGTCGTCCTCGCGGGTCAGCGCTACGTCGAAGCGCCCGGAGGCGACCAGCAGCTCCTGCAGGCGCAGCGCGAAGGCAAGGACAATGTCCTTTTCCTTGATGCCATCGGCCGTTTCGGCGCCGCTGTCGATGCCGCCATGGCCCGGATCAATCACCACCAGCGGCCGTGTCGCGATGGGCAGTTCCGAGCCGCCGGCCGGCGTCGGGCTGGCCGTGGGTGGCGCAGCGGTGCCAGAGGCCGCCAGGTCCTTGGCGACATTGGCGGCGAATTCCTCTGCAGTGGCTGGAATGACGTCGACAACCAGCCGCGCCGGCTGGCCTTCGAACGGGTCGAGCATATAGGCCTGCTGCACCTGGGCCGGCGCCGACAGGGTCAGCGTAGTGCGCACACGGTCCGGCGCGGCCTGCTCCACCACGTATTCGCCGATCATGCCCTCGCCGGCCGGCTTGCCCGATGGCTGGGGCACCGAGAACGTCGCGGCGCGCACATCGATGGCCAGGCGGTCCGGCTCGCTCAGCGAGACCAGGGCGAACTCTGTCTTGCCGGCGAGGTCGATCACCAGCCGCGCCCGCTCGGGCGTCGCCGATACGCGCACATCCATGACGTTGGGGAGAGCAACCGGTACGGCCGCGGCCGGCGCGGCTTGCGGTGTAGCGTCCTGCGCCCGTGGCATGGCCACCAGCAAGACCGCGCCAAGCAATGCCACGACGACCGGCAGGACAAGTGGACGAATAGATTTCAACAAGCGCTGACCGGCCCCAAATTCTTGTCTTTGCCGTGTGTCACCAGGTTCGGGCGATTCTGCGGCGCGAGGGCTCTTATGCGACGATTTGCTGAGCGGGCCAATAAACCCGCTGTGAATTGGTTTGCCTCAGACGTTTCTGACTTTCCTGTTGCCATTCGGTCGCAACATCCCTACACGCTAGACGTGAAGCGCATGCTTCCCGCAGAACCAGTTTGCGTAGCCTTCGGGCCAACGACAGCGGTACGGGAAGTGGCCGGACAAGGGAACGAAGAGAACTCCCGAACCCGGTTCAGAAGCGGCAAATCCTGCGCTTCGTGAAGAATTTCGGTCCCACTGGACCGGACGGTTGCCATTCATCCCCGGATGCGACGGCAGCCCAATAGGAAGAGGTCAGATGGCCCGCAGGCGGACAAAACGCGACGCGATCGAGATTGCCGATTGCCGTTTTGCCACGCTGCATCTTCCGGCCATGACCACACATATCGGCGCGTTCAAGGCAGAGCTTCTGCGCGCCACACCCCCCAAACCATTCGCCTCGCATAGCGCCACCAGAAGGATGCCGGCTCGCCGGCGGCCTCTTGTCGGCGCGCGAGCGCGCGGAGTTCATTATGGCTACCAAGAGAATGCTGGTGGATGCCATCCACCCGGAAGAAACACGGATCGTCGTTACCGCAGGTAACAGGATCGAGGAATTCGACTTCGAATCGGCCCAGCGCCAGCAGCTGCGGGGCAATATCTACCTCGCCAAGGTGACGCGCGTTGAGCCCTCCTTGCAGGCAGCGTTCGTCGAGTATGGCGGCAACCGCCACGGCTTCCTCGCCTTCAGCGAAATCCACCCTGACTATTACCAAATTCCGGTTGCCGACCGCGAAGCCCTGCTGCGCGACGAGGAGGCCGAGGATCACCACGACGAAGCCGAAGAGCACATCTCGCTCCCCGAGGGCGTGACCGAGCCTGACGCCGAGGCCGATCCGCAGGATCATGACGACGCCAGCCATATCGAGCAGGCGCCGGCCAATGCCGAGCCGGTCGAGTCGATCGGTGGCGCGGACGCGCTCGAGGAAGTTCCCGAGCGTCGCCGCCAGAGCCAGAATCGCCGCCATTACAAGATCCAGGAAGTGATCAAGCGCCGCCAGGTCATGCTGGTGCAGGTGGTCAAGGAAGAGCGCGGCAACAAGGGCGCAGCTCTCACCACCTATCTGTCGCTGGCAGGTCGCTATTCCGTGCTGATGCCGAACACCGCCCGTGGCGGCGGTATCTCCCGCAAGATTACGAACGCTGCCGACCGCAAGCGCCTCAAGGAAATCACCAGTGATCTCGAAGTGCCGCAGGGCATGGGCGTGATCCTGCGCACGGCTGGTGCCTCGCGCACCAAGGCCGAGGTGAAGCGCGATTTCGAATATCTGATGCGTCTGTGGGAGAGCGTGCGCTCGCTCACGCTCAAGAGCCAGGCACCGTGCCTGGTCTATGAGGAAGGCTCGCTGATCAAGCGGACCATCCGCGATCTCTACAACAAGGAGATCGACGAAGTCTTCGTGGCGGGCGACGACGCCTTCCGCGAGGCCAAGGACTTCATGAAGATGATCATGCCGAGCCACGCCAAGAACGTGCAGCTCTACAAGGAAGATCAGCCGCTCTTCTCCAAGTACGGCATCGAGCAGCAGCTCGACTCCATGTTCTCGCCGACGGTCACCCTGCCCTCGGGTGGTTACATCGTCATCAACCCGACCGAAGCGCTCGTTTCCATCGACGTGAACTCGGGCCGCTCCACCAAGGAGCACAATATCGAGGACACCGCGCTCCAGACCAATCTGGAAGCCGCCGAGGAAGTCGCCCGCCAGCTCCGCCTGCGCGACCTGGCCGGCCTGATCGTCATCGACTTCATCGACATGATGGAGAACCGCAGCAACCGGGCGGTCGAGCGCAAGCTCAAGGATTGCCTCAAGGACGACCGCGCGCGCATCCAGGTCGGCCGCATCAGCCATTTCGGCCTGATGGAAATGAGCCGCCAGCGCATCCGCTTCGGCGTGGTCGAGAGCTCGACGCACAAGTGCCCGATCTGCGAAGGCACGGGCCTGGTGCGTTCCACCGAATCGCTGGCGCTGATGATCATGCGCCATATCGAGGACCACGTGCTGCGCCGCCAGGGCCAGTCGATCAATGTCCGCGTTCCGGTCGAGGTCGCCCTCTACATCCTCAACTTCAAGCGCGAGACGCTGACGGCGCTGGAAATTCGCAACCAGCTGTCGATCACAATCACGGCCGACGGCAAGATGACGGGCCACCAGTTCGCCATCGAGAAGGGCGAAGCGCGCGTCATGGCTTATGCCGAACAGCGCGCGACCGAGCACGTCCGCGTCGACAGCGCCGTCATCGATGACGAAGTCGAGGAAGAAGACATCGTCGAGGAGACCGAGGAAGAAGAGACCGAGGCCCGCCCGTCTGCTTCCGCCGAGAATGGCGAGGGCGAAGGTCGCCGTCGCCGGCGTCGCCGCCGCCGTGGCGGTGCCGATCGCGGTGACGAGAACGGCCAGCGTCCGCAGCAGCAGCGCGCCGCCCAGGCGCCGAGCGTCGAGGCTGAGGCTGAGGCCACCGACGAGAATGGCGAAG
This sequence comes from uncultured Devosia sp., assembly GCA_965650055.1. Lineage (GTDB taxonomy): Bacteria > Pseudomonadota > Alphaproteobacteria > Rhizobiales > Devosiaceae > Devosia. The sequence continues at coordinate 9,686 of CBFGMY010000042.1, read as the reverse complement.
GCGATGAGGATGAAAATCCCGCTCGTCCGTCCGGCGAAGCGCAGGGCGACGAGGAGCCGCGCAAGCGCCGCCGTCGTGGTCGTCGTGGTGGCCGCCGCAATCGACGTGACGGCGAAGACGGCGTGGAAAAGGCCCCCTCGCCGGCTGGCGAAGACGGCCTGACGGTCACCGAGACCTCCATGGTCGCCGAAGACCTGCTGGCGCAGGACGAGATCGCGGCCGCCGAACCGGCTATCGCCGAGCCCGCGGCGGCTGAAAAGCCCAAGCGCACGCGCCGCAAGAAGGTCGACGAGACCGTCGAAGGCACCCCGGTCGATGCGGCGCCGGTCGAAGCACCGGCCGAGGCGGAAATCGTCGTCGACGAAAAGCCCAAGCGCAAGCCGCGGGCCCGCAAGCCAAAGGCCGAGACCTCGGAAGCGGCGCCCGCCGCGTCGGTCAGCGAGGCTGTGCCCGCTCCTGCCCCGACTGCTGCCGAGCCGGCGGAAGCGCCCAAGCCGCGCCGCGCCAAGAAGGAACTGCCGGCCGAAGGCATCGTGGTGTCGTCCAGCGCCCCCAAGGCGGAAGCCGAGGGCGAGGCCGACGCGCCCAAGAAGAAGGCCGGCTGGTGGCAGCGCCGCCTGGGCCTCGGCTAGAACCAACAAAGGCGGCCTTCGGGCCGCCTTTTCCTTGTGACCGCCCATGTCCCGCACCGCCCGCCTGCTCGACCTGCTGCAATTGCTGCGCAACCGATCGACGCCGATTACCGGCCCGGCGCTGGCGCAGGAGCTGGGCATTTCCATCCGCTCGCTCTACCGCGACATTGCCACCCTGCAGGCTCAGGGCGCTGATGTCGTCGGCGAGCCTGGCCTGGGCTATGTGCTCCGCCCCGGTTTCACCCTGCCACCGCTGATGTTCTCGGCCGACGAGATCGAGGCCATCGTGCTGGGTTCGCGCTGGGTCGCGGCCCGCGCCGACGATGGCCGCCTGAGCCAGTCCGCCCGTCAGGCGCTGAGCAAGATCACTGCCGTTTTGCCAGCCGAGCTGCGCGAGCGCGCCGAGGCCACCAACCTGTTGGTAGCCCGCATGGGCCTCACCCCCGCCAGCATCGATGCCGGCGTGATCCGCCTGGCCATCCGCAACGAGCGCAAGCTGGTCATCACCTATCGCGGTCCCGATGATAGCGAGACCGAGCGCACCATCTGGCCATTCCTGATTGGCTTTTTCGAGCAGGCACGCCTCGTGGCCGGCTGGTGTGAGCTGCGGCAGGGCTACCGCCACTTCCGCGTCGACCGTATCACCCGCGTCGAAGCCACCGACATCCGCTATCCGCGGCGGCGCGGCGTGATGCTGAAGGAATGGCGGGCCCAGCAGAACCTGCCGCCGCCCAGCTGACAGCCACTGCCGGAAACTGGCAGTCCCGCCAGCTAGGGTCTCCTCATCAACAAGGAGACACACATGCGCACCCTCAATTATATCCTGCTCGCCGTCGCCGATCCCGCCGGGAGCGCCACCTTTTATTCGGCGCTGCTCGGCATCCAGCCGGTCGAGAATTCGCCGACCTTCGTGCTTTACGTGCTGCCCAATGGCATCAAGCTGGGTCTGTGGATCAAGGGCGAGATCGAGCCCGCCCCACGCGCTGCCGGCGGTATCGAGATCAGCTTCAGCGAAGACAATTACGACGCCGTTCGCTCCACCTTCGACGACTGGAAGAACAAGACCCGGATTGTCCAGCAACCGACGGAAATGGACTTCGGCTTCACCTTCGTCGCCGAGGACCCCGATGGTCACCGCCTGCGCGTTTTCGCACCGTCACCCGATCCGCGCTGAGCACGAACGAAAAGGCAGTCTTCGGGCCGCCTTTCTGCGGGTCAGGGCGTCGGCTTGAGGAACAGCTGGCGGCGGATGACCTTCACGCCGACACCTGGCTTGCGAATTATGGTCAGCTTGGTGTGCTCATATTCGCCCTGGCGTTCTGGATGGGTGTCGCCCGGCAGCTCCATGCGCCGGCGGTCCGGGCCAAGATAGGTCCGCGTCTCGATATAGAGATGCTCCTGCCCGATCTGGGTGGCGAGCCGGGAGGCGACGATATGGCTGTTCTCGGGCAGGCAGATCACGTCGTCAAAGCCCATGCCGATATAGAACAGGATTTCCTCGCTCGGCCCATCGGGGATGAACAGCACGATCGGGGCAAAGCGCACATTGTCCGACGGCACGTTCCGCAGCCGCGACAGCAGCAGCTTCTTGCCGGCGTTACCCAGGCCGAAATGCAGAAGGAAAAATGTCAGGCTATGCTCGGGGTCTTCCCGGTGGGGTCCCTCGGTTAAGGTGCTGACCGATCCGAAGCCGACGCGGTTGGCCAGGGCCTGGAGCGCAGCACTGTCGCGCTCGTCATGGGCCACGACAACGGCCGCACAGCCCCCCAACAGGCTCGTTTCTGCACTGCCTCCAAGCATGGTCGCAATCTCCCCCGCGACCGGACCTTACGGCATAAATCGTGGAAGAGACAGGCCGTAGCCATACTGGCGCCGGCTAGCGCAGGAACCCTGCCATCCGTTCCAGTGCCGTCTCGATCGTCTCGCGCCGCCCGGCATAGGAGAACCGCACATAGCGGTTCCCCCCGGCGCGGTCGAAGTCGATGCCCGGCGTCACGGCCACGCCGGCCTGATCGAGCAGGGACTCGCAGAAACTCATGGAGTCGTTCGAGAAGGCCGAGATGCCGGCATAGGCATAGAAGGCGCCGTCGGAGGGACTGCCGATATCAAAGCCCAGCGCGTGCAGGCCATGGTTGAGCAATTGCCGGTTGGCGGCGTAGCCAGCCTTCTGCTCCTCGGCATAGTCGCGTTCGCCCAGAGCCACGGTGGCCGCTATCTGGCTCAATGTGGGCGCGGAGATGAAGAGGTTCTGCTGCAGGATTTCGCCGCGGCGCACCAGGTCGTCCGGCAGCACCATCCAGCCGATGCGCCAGCCGGTCATGCAATAGTATTTGGAGAAGCTGTTGATGACGATGGCGCCCCGCGTCAGTTCGAGCGCGCTGACCGAGGGAGCGCGATAATCGAGCCCGTGGTAGATTTCGTCGGAGATCAGGCGCACGCCCAGCCGCTTGCAGGTGTCCACGATATCGGCGAGACCGGCCCGGTCTACCGCCGCACCCGTCGGGTTGGCGGGGCTGGCAAACAGCAGTCCGTCAAACGGGGCGTCCGCATGGGCGGCGGCAATATCGGCGCCAGTCAGCCGCCAGCCATTGGCCGGGCTCAGGGGGATTTCGGCAATGGCAAAGCCGAGCCCGAGCAGGGCGTTGACGTAAGCGGGGTAACCCGGCCGGGTGATGGCAATCCTGGCGCCGGGACGAAACGCGGTGTGAAACGCGATGATGAAGCCGGCCGACGAGCCCATGGTGCAGAGGATCGAGTCGGGATCGACCGCGACGGCGTGCTGCTCGTGGTAATAGCGGGTCAGTCCACGCCGCAGTTCGTCGAGCCCCTTGGCATTGGTGTAGCCCTGCGCCTGCGGCAGCGCCCTGGCGACCGCCTCGAGCACCCGCGGAGCCGGCGGCGCGCCGGGCTCGCCCACTTCGAGATGACAGACCGTTTTGCCGGTCGCCTCGATCGCCTTGGCGCGCTTGAGGATTTCCATGGCGTGGAACGGCATCAAGCCATCGGTCGGCTGGTCGGTCATGAACGCATCCCTTGCTGGTCCCCTCGCGTAAACGCTTCGGCTCTGCCCCTCAACAACAATTGATGCACCCGTCAGCCAGCCGTTCACTCCCTGCTGCCAATGTGAGTTCACGTCTGCTAGAAGGCTGGCCGACTATTGTATGGGGAGCCACCAGTCCATGTCGCGCGTCACTCTTGCCCTTGTCGCCCTCGCGGGCATCCTGGCCGGCGCCTTCGGCTATTCCATGCTGAACCGCCCGGCCCCGCAGACCGATGTCGCAACCGTGCAAGCCATGATCGACGAGGCGATCGCGACCTATGCCTCCCGGCAAGTGCTTGAGGCCAGCAGCGCGCCGCAGCCGGTGGCCGCTCTCGACCCGGCCGAGCTCAATCCGCTGATCGAATCCTACCTGATGAGCGATCCCAAGATCCTGCAGCGCATGTCGGTCGCGCTCGACACGACCCTGCAGGCCGAGGAGCGCTCGCAGGCCACGACGGCCATTGCCTCCATGCGGGACGCCATCTTCAACGACCCGGGGCAGGTCGTGCTCGGCAATCCGGATGGCGATGTGACGCTGGTGGAGTTCTTCGACTACAATTGCGGCTATTGCCGCGCAGCCGTGCCGGACATGGCGGCGTTGCTCGCCGAAGACCCCAACCTGCGCATCGTGCTCAAGGAATTCCCCATTCTCTCCAACGAGTCGATCGACGCCGCGCGTATTGCCGTGCTGGTGGGCGAGGCCGATGTCGATTACTGGAGCTTCCACGAAGCCCTCTTCACCAGCCGCAGCCAGGTCGACAAGCAGGTCGCCCTCACTGCGGCCCAGGACCTTGGGCTGTCCCCCGTCTCGCTCGAACTGGACATGGGCGGCGAAGGCGTGTCGAAGACCATCCAGACCTCCTATGAGATCGCGCGGGCGCTCAACATCACCGGGACCCCGACCTATATCATCGGCAACGAGATCATCCCCGGTGCCATTGGGCTGGATGAACTCAAGACCCGCATCGCCAACATGCGCAAATGCGGCGAAACGCAGTGCGAGGGGTAGTCGGCCGCAGTCGGCTTTCCCTCGCCATCATGGGAAGGGAATCGGATCTGGGCTCCCCCCTAAGCCCAAATTCCGCCGCGTTCTTTGCCTTTTCAGTGCAATTCGTGTAACCGCGCTTGCGCCGGTACGAACAGCCGGTGCAAAAGGCAAAATCATGGCTAAGCGCGTTCTCGTCCTCAACGGCCCGAACCTCAATCTGCTCGGTACCCGCGAGCCCGATATCTATGGCGCGGCGACGCTTGGGGATGTCGAGGCGCTGTGCAGGAAGACCGGCGAAAAATTCGGCCTCAGCGTCGATTTCCGCCAGTCCAACCACGAAGGCGAGCTGGTCACCTGGATCCAGGATGCCTGCAAGACCGCCGACGCCATACTCATCAACCCGGCTGCCTATTCGCATACTTCGGTCGCCATCCACGATGCCCTCAAGGCCGTCGGATTGCCGGTCGCGGAAGTGCATCTCAGCAATATCCACCAGCGCGAAGCCTTCCGGCACCATTCCTATGTGTCGGCGGTCGCGTTCGGCGTCATTTGCGGCTTTGGCGTCACCGGGTATAGACTGGCGCTGATGGCGCTCGCCGAAAAACTCAAATAACGATCAACGCGTGTAGCGCGGGAGACCGAGAAGAATGACCAAGTCATCGCAAGTGGATCAGGACCTGATCCGGGCCATTGCAGAGCTGCTCAACAAGGAAAATCTCGCCGAAATCGAGATCGAGCAGGAGGACTTCAGGGTTCGCGTCACCCGCTCCTATGCCAACGAGGGCGTGACCTACGCCGCGCCGCCGCAATATCTGGCGCCGCCGCCGGTCGCCGCTCCCGCAACGCTGGCTCCCGCGGGCTCGGTGCCTGCCGCAGCCCCGGCCGCCGCCGAAGACCTCGCCTCCAACCCAGGCACCCTCACCTCCCCGATGGTCGGCACCGCCTATCGTTCGCCCGAACCCGGCAAGGCGACCTTTGCCGAAGTGGGTACCAAGGTGACCGAGGGGCAGACCCTCCTCATCATCGAAGCGATGAAGACGATGAACCAGATTCCGGCGCACCGCTCCGGCACCGTTACGCGCATCCTCGTCCAGGATGCCCAGCCGGTGGAATACGGCGAGCCGCTCGTCGTCATCGAGTAAGGGGACCCCGATGTTTCAGAAGGTCCTCATCGCCAACAGAGGCGAAATCGCCCTGCGCATCCTGCGCGCCTGCAAGGAACTGGGCATCCAGACCGTGGCGGTCCATTCCACGGCCGATGCCAATGCCATGCATGTCCGCCTCGCCGACGAAAGCGTCTGTATCGGACCACCGTCGGCCAAGGACAGCTATCTCAACATCCCCTCGATCATGGCCGCCTGCGAGATCACCGGCGCCGATGCCGTGCATCCGGGCTACGGGTTCCTCTCGGAAAACGCCCGCTTCGCCAAGATCCTGACCGAGCACAAGGTGACCTTTATCGGTCCGTCGTCGCACCATATCGAGATCATGGGCGACAAGATCACGGCCAAGAAGACCGCCGTGGAACTGGGCATTCCGGTGGTGCCCGGCTCGGCCGGCGCCGTCGAATCCGATGCCGACGCGATCAAGACCGCCCGCGAAATCGGCTATCCCGTGCTGATCAAGGCGACTGCCGGCGGCGGTGGCCGCGGCATGAAGGTCGCCAAGACCGAAGCCGATGTTCTCGAAGCCTGGTCGACCGCCCGCACCGAGGCCAAGGCCGCTTTCGGTAACGACAGTGTCTATATGGAAAAATACCTGGGCAAGCCGCGCCATATCGAGGTGCAGGTGCTTGGCGACGGCCAGGGCAATGCGGTGCATCTGGGTGTTCGTGACTGCTCGCTGCAGCGCCGCCACCAGAAGGTCTGGGAAGAGGCCGGCGGCCCCACCATCAAGCCGGAAGAGCGTGACCGCATCGGCGAAATCTGCGCCGCCGCCATGCGCAAGCTGAAATACTCGGGCGCCGGCACCATCGAGTTCCTCTACGAGAATGGCGAGTTCTATTTCATTGAAATGAACACGCGCCTGCAGGTCGAGCACCCGGTCACCGAGCGCATCACCGGCATCGACATCGTCTATGAGCAGATCCGCGTCGCCTCGGGCGAAAAGCTGTCGATGACGCAGAAGCAGGTGCAGTTCTATGGCCACGCCATCGAAGTGCGCATCAATGCCGAGGACCCGCAGACCTTCGCGCCCTCGCCGGGTACCATCACCTTCTACCACCCGGCCGGCGGCGTTGGCGTGCGCGTCGATTCGGCGGTCTATCAGGGCTACAAGATCCCGCCCTATTACGACTCGCTGATCGGCAAGCTCATCGTCTATGGCCGCACCCGTGACGAGTGCCTGCAGCGCCTGCGCCGCGCCATCGACGAATTCGTCATCGACGGCATCAAGACCACGCTGCCGCTGTTCCAGCGCCTGATCCGCGAACCGGATGTGCTGGCCGGCAATTATGACATCCACTGGCTGGAAAAATACCTGGCCGAGAACAAGGTCTGAGACATCGAAAGGGGCGCAATGCGCCCCTTTTTGTTGGTTTCGGAGCCCGCTATGTCCAAACCCAGCCCCTTCGACATCGAGATCACGCCCGAGCTGATCGTCCGCGCCTATCGCGCCGGCATCTTCCCCATGTCCGAAGATGCCGAGGACGAGGACCTGTTCTGGGTCAGTCCCGAAATGCGCGGCATTATTCCGCTCGACGGCTTCCGCCTTTCGACCAGCCTGCGCAAGGCGATCCGCAAGTCAGGCTTCACGGTCAAGGTCGATACCGATTTCGAAGCCATCATCGAGGGCTGCGCCACGGTCGGCGCGGAGCGCGACACCACATGGATCAACCGCACTATCCGCGCGGTCTATGGCGAGCTGTTTCGACGCGGGGTGGCGCATACGGTCGAGGTCTGGGATGGCGCCGAGCTGGTGGGCGGGCTTTATGGTCTTGCCATCGGCGGGGCGTTCTTTGGCGAGTCGATGTTTCACCGCCGTACCAATGCCAGCAAGATGGCCATGGCGCATCTGGTGGAGCGGCTCAAGGCCGGCGGCTTCGTGCTGCTCGATACCCAGTTCGTCACCGATCACCTGGCGTCGCTCGGCGGCATCGAGATTCCGCGCGAGCAATATGAGGAGCGCCTGGCTGAAGCGCTCCTCGTCGCCGGCGACTGGCACGCCCTGGAGCGCTAGTCCCTGAGGCGGAAGGCGATCTCGGTCACCGGATGGCCGGACGGGTCTTCGCCGGGATCCTTGTGGTAGATCTCCATGCGGTTGGCGGCGACATAGCGACCGCCCTCTTCCCTGCCATCGAGATCGAGGCGCTGTGCCTTCACCCAGCTATCGAGCTTCATATTGGCATCGTGCAGCTCGTGATAGGGCACGGTCGCCGTGATCGATGCGTATTTGCCGCCCGGCAGGGTGCCGGAAGCGAAGCGTCCATCGGCCGGCAGTACGCTCGCGGTGGGCATGCCCACCTGCATATCCATCGTGCCGTCGGGCGAGAAGGCGACATAGTTGAAGAAGGGCGGGCCGGTCAGTTCGCCGCCCTTGCTTTGCACCCACTTGATCACATCCTCGATCAGCGGCGGCGCCGTGTTGGCGATTTCGGGCTGGCGTAGAGTCAGCAGGATGGCGGCATAGGGTTGGAACGACTTCTCGACGATCTTGGGCTCGGTCAGCATATGATCCTCCTTTGATGTCCCCAGCCTAGCCGAGAGTGAACGGCCCGCTTGATCGGGTTTGCGCTCTTGCCTCGCTCCTGGACCTAGTCGACCTGCGCGCCGCCGGTGGCGTTGGCCAGCGTCGCCGTCATGCCCGCTGCGAGGTCGCTCGAGAGCAGCACTGCGGCGTCGGCGACCTGGGCCAGCGCGGTGATCTTGCGCAGCGGTGTGTCCTTGGCGAACTCCTGGTGGACCTCGTCGAAGGTCATGCCCTTCTCGTCCGCCCGCAATTGCCAGGCCTCGCGCACGCCCGGCGCGTCAGGGGAACCGGGCGAGCGCACCCAACAGACGCGGACGCCTCGCGGGCCTTCCTCGATGCCCAGCTGCCGCAGATAGTTCTCGACGGCGGCGCAGGCGATGCCGAAGCCGCCGACATAGGCCACCGGCCAGCGCGCCACATTGGCGGTGATGCCCACAATAGCTCCGCCGCCACTTTCGCCCATATGCCGGGCAACTACCGTGCCGGTGTTGAACCAGGAGAGCATCGAAAGCCGGACCGGCTCCATCATGCGCTCGAAGGCCATGTCGCCGAGCAGTTCGCCCTGGGTATCGGCCCAGGAAACGCCATTGAACATCAGCTTGACCGGGCCTGCCTTGGCCACGACGTCGGCCAGGTGCGCATCGACGGAGAGACGATCCATCACATCGAGCGTGGCGATCTCCGCCCTGCCCCCGGCGGCCCGGATCTCGCCGGCGACCGTCTCCAGGCCGGCACGATTGCGTGCCGCCAGGAACACATATGCCCCCTCGCGCGCATAGGCCTTGGCGACCGCACCACCAACCGCACCGCTGCCGCCATAGACGATGGCAGTCTTATTCTTGAGCAACATGGATTTTCCTCTGATCTGCCCGCAGCCTCGTGCCGCGGCTTCCCGAGGTCAAGGACGGATGGGGCGGGAGAAATCCTACACAGTCACAGTAGACCTCATCCTGAGCCTGTCGAAGGACGAGGTCGTGGCAAGATTTCCGTGCCCGACCTCGTGGTTCGACAAGCTCACCATGAGGTCTCAGGTGAAGGGCTAACGCTGATCAGGCGGCGGTACGTCGGTGCTGGTTTTGCACTCGATAAGCCAGACGTCGTAGATCGCGTGGTCGACGGCATTGAGAGCCGGACTATCGGCAAACATCCAGCCGGTGAAGATGCGCTTGGAAACGCCGGTCAGGCTGCGCTGATCGACCTCGAGGAAGGCCGAGACGCGCTGGGCTTCCGTTGGCGGCCGGTTGTAGCAGGCGCGCGGGGTGATCTCGAGCGCGCCGAACAGGACCGTCTCGTCGATATAGACATCGAAGCGGGTGATGCGGCCGGTGGGTGGCGCGTC
>CBFGMY010000041.1:0-23023 GCA_965650055.1 uncultured Devosia sp. | reverse complement strand
CATCGAGCGTGGGGCACCCCCCTCCACCGCCTCTCGGCGGTCCCCCTCCCCCGCAGGCGGGGGAGGATGGGCTCCACTCGTGGGGCTCGACCCAGCTCACCCACCGGCCGACACATCCCCCATGATGGGGGAGGCTGGGAGGGGTGGGCTGCCCACTCGGTAGATTCAAGTCAGCGGCATGCCCCTACCCGGCCTTCCACCCTGCCCCGCGTTTGAGGCGCAGGACGAAGCCGATCACTTCGGCGACGGCCTTGAAATGCTCGTTGGGGATGGTGTCGTCCACCTCGACGCTGGCGAATAGCGCGCGGGCGAGCGGCGGGTTCTCGACGATGGGCACGTCGTGCTCCTTGGCCAGTTCGCGGATGCGGAACGCCACGGCGTCGGCGCCCTTGGCCACGCATTTGGGGGCCTTCATGGCCTTGTCGTATTTGAGCGCCACGGCAAAGTGGGTCGGGTTGGTAATGACCACGGTCGCATCGGGCACTGCAGACATCATGCGCTTGCGCGAGCGCTCCTGGCGCAGCTGGCGGAGCTTGCCCTTGATGTGAGGGTCGCCTTCCATCTGCTTGTATTCGTCGCGGGTTTCCTGGACCGTCATCATCAGCCGCTTCCACCATTTCTGGCGGACATAGAAGTAATCAGCGGCGGCAATGACGGTGACGATCGCCAGCACTGCGGTGAAGATCTTGATTCCGATATCCTGGAACTGCGCCAGCATGATCAGCGGATCGGCGGTCATCATGGTGTCGAGCCGGTCCCGCTCGGGCCACACCACCATCACCACCACCGTACCGACGACGCTGATCTTGAGCAGGCCCTTGCCGAAATTGACCAGCGCATCGGTCGAGAACAGGCGCTTGGCGCCGGCAAAGGGCGATATCTTGGAGAATTTCGGCGTGATCGGCTCGACCGAGACGAGCGGCCGGTGCTGGATCAGGTTGGCGAGGATAGCGCAGCTCGAAAGCACGACGAGCGGAATGAGCACCGTGCCCAGCAAGGCCAGCGCGAGACGGTTGAAGAATGCCGCAAAGCCCGCTCCACCCAGCTCGAACTGGTCGGCATTCATGATGACGAGTTTGAGCGACTCGGTGAGGCCAGCGGCCGTGCCGGGCGCCATCATCGAGAAGATGACGGCCGAGCCGAGCAGCATGAACCAGGTGACCACCTCCTGGCTCTTGGCGACATCGCCCTTCTTGTGGGCGTCCTCGAGCTTCTTTTGGGAAGGGTCTTCTGTTTTGGCGTCATTTTCCGGGGCTTCGTCGCTCACTTAGCCCCTCCACATCGCCAGTTGGGCCTCGAAGTGGCTGAGATACCAGCCCATCATCATCATGAGCAGCATCGCGAAGAGCGCCAGCCCGATGAAAATGTTGGCGGGCATCAGCAGGAAATACACCTGCAGGGCCGGCATGAGACGGGCCAGGATGCCGGCCCCCAAGTTGAACACCAGGCCGAAGACAATGAACGGAGCCGACATCTGGACACCAACGCTGAAGGCACCCGCCACCGTGCGGATGGCCAGTTGCGCGGCATCGTCGAACATCAGCGGCGCATCGAGCGGAAACACCATATAGCTGTCATAGGTGGCCGCGAGCGCCATGTGGTGGAGGTCGGTGGCGAAGATCAGCACCATGCCCAGGAAGCTGAGGAAGCTGCCAAAGACGGCGCCCTGCACACCCACCTGGGTCGGATCGGCCGCCATGGCGCTGGAAAGGCCGGTCTGGAAAGCGATGATCGCCCCGGCAACCTGGGTGGCCATGACCGAAATGCGGACGATCGAGCCCAGGATGATGCCAATGATCAGCTCATGGAAGATCAGGCCGACAATGGCCATGACATCTTCGGGCATGGCGGGCAGGCTGGGCGACAGCAGCGGATAGAGCACCAGGGTGAAGGCCAGCGCGAAGCTGAGCCGCATGCGCATGGGGATCATGTCCTCGCCCAGCGCCGGCATCAGCATCAGAATGGCGCCGATCCGCGAGAACATCAGCAGGTAGAGAAAGGCCGTATTGGGCAGCCAGTCGAGCCCGATGGTCACCGTCAGCCGCCCACGATGATCATGTCGATCACCCGGTTCATGTAACCGCCCATGGTTGCGCCCAGGAACGGCAGGGTCAGCAGCATGGTGATGAAGATGGCGATGATCTTGGGAACAAAGACCAGTGTCTGTTCCTGGATCTGCGTCAGGGCCTGGAACAGGGCGATGATGACACCGACCACGAGGCCCACCAGCATCATCGGCGCCGATACGATGATCAGCGTCCAGATGCCGTCACCAGCTATGTCGAGCACTTCTGCGCCAGTCATCGTCGTTCCTGCGGGGCGAATCGCCGCCCGACGGTCATTCTACGCCCGCTGGGCCTAGATCGGCATCCGCATGATTTCTTCATAAGCCGAGATCACGCGGTCGCGCACCGTGACCATGCTTTCGATGGCGATTTCGGTCTCGCTGAGCGCGGTCACCATGTCCACGATATTGGCCTTGCCGTTGACCATGTCGACGGCCATGGCATCGCTCGTCTTGCCGGCATCGACCACGCCCTGCACCTGCTGGGCCAGCAGGTCGGCGAAGTTGTTGCCATTGCCCTTCGGATTGGCCAGCGCGGTGAGATCGGTATTCGGCTTGGCCGCCTGGCTGATCAACCGGCTGGCATTGCCATAGGCGGCGGTGGCGGCGTTGAAGGGGGTATTGATGGCCATCTACTTGCTTCCTGCGGTCCTTTAGTTGTCGCGCTTTCGAACGGGAAAACCGGTTCCCACTTTTCCTGAAAGCGATCCGTCAGCCGCGCAGGATGTCGAGCGTGCGCCCGAGCATCTGCCGCGTGACGGTGACGACGTTGAGATTGGCCTCATAGGTGCGCTGGGCCTCGCGCATATCCATGGTCTCGATCAATGGATTGACGTTGGGATATTGCACATAGCCGCGCGTATCGGCGGCCGGGTGGCCGGGCTCGTAGCGGGAGGTGAAATCGCTCATGTCATAGGCGAGGTTTCCCACCTCGACGATCTTGCCGCCGACTTCGGGATCGAAGGCAGCTTCGAAGGTAGGAATGCGCCGGCGATAGGGTTCGTCCCCGGGCGCCTTGCCGGCAGAGTCCACATTTGCAAGGTTTTCGGCGATGACGCGCATGCGCGCCGTCTGGGCGTGGAGCCCGGTGGCAGCGATGCGAAGCGACGAATTGAAGTCCATGCGGCATTACTCCTAGGACTGGCGGCCCATCGCTGTGCGGAGGATCTTGATCGATTTCTGGTAGAGGCTGGTGGCGGCCTGATAGTCCATCAGGTTGGTGGTCACCTTCATCATCTCGTCTTCGAGCGTGACGCCGTTGCCTTCCGGCGTGATCTCGAAATTGGCCATGCGCTGCGCGTCAAACACGCTGCCTTCGGCGCTGGACACGGAAAAGTGCATAGGCTGCGTGGCCGAGGTGGTCACGGACGCTGATGAGAACCCCGCCGAGCGGTCGGCATAGTCATATTGCGCCAGATCGCGGCCGCGATAGCCGGGTGTCTCGGCATTGGCGACGTTTTCGGCCAGCAGCCCTTGACGCGTCTGGTGCCAGCGCATCTTGTCGGTGAGTGCCGTGAAGACCGGCATGTTCATGAGGCCCATTGGCCGAAGTCCCCCGCCGAGTCCCCAAATGGGGGACGCGATGGGCAAATCTTGCCGGTCTATGGTTAATCAAGTGTTAACCCCAGCCCGATACGGCGATTGCGGCCTCGCATTCTGCACATTTGGCTTATGTGGTAGGCAATATGTGCCGCCCGGATTCGGGCGAGACGTGAATTGGAGTCGTTCATGCAGTTCATCACCAGCCTCTTCGGCGGTACCGGCAACACTTTCCTCACCGCGGCCTTTGCGCTTGGTGCGGTCATCGTCGCGATCCTGCTGGTGTTGTGGCTGCTCAAGCTGGTGTTCCGAGCCTCCGGCAACGCCGTCCGCGGACGCAACCGGCGGCTGGCGGTGGTGGACTCGCTGGCACTCGACCCCAAGCGGCAACTGCTCATCGTGCGGCGCGACAATGTGGAACACCTGATCCTGGTCGGTGGCCCGCAGGACATGGTGGTCGAAACCGGCATTGCCGTTGAAGACGCCCCTGCGGCACAGCCGGCGCGACGCCCCGTGCCGATGGCGGCCGTCCGCAAGCCGGCCCCGGCAAAGGCATCGGCTGCCGCCGCGGCCCCGGCAGTGGCCGTTCCGCCGGTTGCCGTTCAACACCAGGCGGAACCTGCCCCGGCAGCGGCCCCGGCCACCGCTATCGAGCGCCTGCGCGAACTTGGCCAGCCAACCAACAAGCGGGCGCATCTCTCGCTGCGTCATACCGGGCTGCTTCGCCCGGTCAGCGAGATGGAAATGCCGGTTTCCCCCGAAAACTCGCCGGCGCCAGTCGTCGCAGCCTCCGACTCAGCTAAAGAGGAAACGGCGCGGCGTGACGTAGAAGGCACAGACCTTGTCGAGGATACCAGCGAGGCAAACCGGAACTGAGGCGCCCTCGCCGCTGCGGCGGCTTGCGCCCTATGCCGGTCTTGTCGCCTTCGCGCTGGTGGTGCTGGTCCCCACCATTGCCTTCGGCCAGGACGTTTCGATCGATTTCGGCGACGACACAACGCTGACCGAGCGCGCCGTCCAGATCATCGGCCTCATCACGCTGCTGTCGCTGGCTCCGTCCATCCTGGTGATGGTGACGAGCTTCACCCGTATTGTCGTCGTGCTGTCCCTGCTGCGCACCGCGATTGGCCTCCAGACGGCGCCGCCCAATTCGGTGATGGTATCGCTGGCGCTGTTTCTCACCATCTTCGTGATGCAGCCGACGCTGCAGCAGAGCTATGACCAGGGCATTGCGCCGCTCCTGGCAGGCGATATCGAGATCGCCGAGGCGTTCGAGCGCGGCAGCGCACCGCTGCATGAATTCATGCGCGCCAATGTGCGCGAGCAGGATCTAAGCCTCTTCTACGACCTGACCGATGCGACCGTTCCCGACGAGCCCGAGGCGATTCCGCTCCAGCTGTTGATCCCCGCCTTCATGATCTCGGAGCTGCGGCGCGCCTTCGAGATCGGCTTCCTGCTGTTCCTGCCCTTCGTGGTCATCGACATGGTGGTCGCCTCGGTGCTGATGAGCATGGGCATGATGATGCTGCCCCCGGTGGTGATCTCACTACCGTTCAAGCTGATCTTCTTCGTGCTGGTCGACGGCTGGTATCTGGTCGCCGGTTCGCTGGTCCGCAGCTTCGTGAGCGGTGGCGGCGGGTAGCTATTGCGCGCTGGCCAGGCCCGCATTGGGTTCGGCCGCTGCGGTCGGGGCCAGGGCGCCCTCGCCAGCGTAGGTATCGCGGTAGGATGCCAGGAAGGCATTGATGCCGCCGACATCGGCGATCTGGCTGGCCACTGCCTTGAATTCGAGGCTGGTGACGGCAACCTGCCCGGTGACCAGGTCGAAGATCGGCCATTCCGGCGTCACCACCATGGCATCGCCGAATTTGGACCGCAGGCGCGACAGCCCGAACGTATCGCCCGCCAGGGCGAAACCCACCGCCGCCTTGATCAGGCCCATGCGTACGGGTTGATCGAGCGGCGCACCGGCCGGCTGGCCCGCATAGAGGGCTTCCAGCATCTCGCTGGCCTGATCGTAGCGCTTGGCCTTCCAATGCGCGTCGATGCGCAACAGCGTCACGTCCTGACCATCCATGTCGCGCAGCAGGTCCAGCGCCAGCTGGTCACGGCCGCCATCGATCATGGCGCGGGCCTCCAGCACGCGGCGCTGGCGCAGCAGTGTTTCCGGCAGATCCGGCAGGCGGGTGGTGTTGAGCACGCGCAACGCATCCTGCGGCTTGCGGTCAGCCAGGTAGATAATGGCGAGGTCGGCCGCAATCTGGGTGCGAGCGACGCCGGTCAGCCGGTTCTCCAGCTGATATTCGAGCAGCTCGGCCGCCTGCGGCAGCAGGTCCACCCGCACCAGCCGGCGCGCCAGATTGCGGATCATCTCGTCGCCACGTGACCCGGGAGGCGTCAGCTGGCGGAAATCATAGAACAGGCTGAGGGCGTCGATCGGCCCGAGCGAATCCGCCGCCCCGTTGAGGAACAGCTCGCTGAACATCCGCTGCGCGTCATCGCGCATGGCGTTGACCGGCGGGCTTTCCGGATAGTTGGCCACGGCCTGCCGAACGGTCTCGAAGCCGCTGCGATAGTCGCCGGCCCGGAAGTAGAAATCGGCCAGCATGGTCTGCATGTCGGCCTCCAGCGCATTGCCGCGCCACAGCAGCGCCTCGGCGGACAGCGTATGGGCCGCCTTCGCCAGGTCGAGCGTGCCTTGTTCATCCAGCAGGCGCAAAGTGCGGTAGATCGCTTCGGCCCGCGTCGGACGAATATCGGCGGCGATCACCTGGCCATAGGTATCAAGCGCTTCCGAAATGCGGTCGTGACCCTCGTCGATCCGGCCCGACAGCAGGTGGTAGAGGCTGGACTCCTCCGGATCGAGGCTGGCGAAGTCGATGTCGTTGAGGAAACGCTCGGCGCGCGGCAGGTCGTTGGTTTCAACGGCCGAGCGCAAGGCAGCAAAGTAGAATTTGTTGCGCACCCAGAGCGGATAGTTCTCGACGATGCCGCTGGCTTCGGTCGCATCGAAGCTTGCGCCCTTGAAGTCGTACGCGTCGGTACGGGCGATGGTCCGCCACAGCAGCGCATCCAGTTCCTGACCGACGGAGGAGGCATTGAGAATGCGCAGTGCATCGGCCGGCCGCGAAGCCAGCGTTTCGGCGATGGCGCGGGTGATGCGCACCTTGCGCGTCAGGTCCTCGGCCTTGAGATCGGTTTCCAGCACCTTGAGCACGCCGAGTGCCTCGTGGGCAAAGCGGTTGGCGACGTAGTACTGCGCCAGGTCGAGGCGGGCGACGTCGCGTTCCCGGCCTTCGCCACCGGCTGCCTTGGCCAGGAGATCTTCGATATGCGCGGCGAAGGCGCCATAGTCCTTCTCTTCAAGGCCAGCCAGGTCGACATAGCTGCCGCGCAGACTTTCGGTGATGCCATTGCCCAGTGTGCGCGGCGTATCGACGGCCGAAACGGTGAGACCGCCCGACGTGGACATGACGGCCAGGTCGCTCTCGATGGCGACGTCGAGTTCCGGCGTTTCCGGTTTGATGACGAGACCATGCACGCTGCGCAGCGCGGAGAACTCGACATAGTCGAGCGTTCGGGTCACGCCGCGAGCCGGCGGATAGGCCGTGACCACCTTGAGCAGGTCACCGACCAGCGGGTCACGGAAATCGTGGATGCGCGCCGGGCGGACGACATCGGCGACAACTTCGAAATCACCCTCGATATCGCGGCGGCGGCTCAGCTCGATCGGCTCGGTCGGGGTCAGCATGATGTCGCCGAGCGACAGCACCCAGGCCATGCCTTCAGAGCCCAGCGTCGCCAGCCGATCCTGCGTCAGGTCGATCCGCACCACCTGCGTGTCGCCCGACGGCACAATGGCAAAGTCGCTGGCAAGCGCGTCGAGTTCTTCGGAATGGTCGGGCGGCAGGATGCCGGACACGCTGTCGAACATCATCCACACCGTATCGCCGCGGCGGAACACCGCCGCGGGCGTATCCTGCTCGAACGGGAATACCACGCGGACGGTTGAGCCCAGCACACTGACAAACGGCGTTATGGTGCCAGCGGCATTTTCCGGGAAGAGCTTGTCGACCTGGGCATCGTCGGGTCCGCCCGCGGCTTCCGCCTCCGCACCCTCCTCCGGGGCAACATCCTCTGCCAGGCTCGCGGCGGTAAAGCTGGGCAGCCCCACACCGGCAATGTCGACGTCGAGGATGAACTGCCGTGGCGAGTTTTCATAGAAACGCGGCGTAATGCCCTCGGCGAGGGTCAGGGTGACCAGCGACCCATCGGCGCTGACCGAATTCTCGACAGTCGCGATCTCGGGCGGAAGGTCAGCGGTCAAGTCACGCAGGTCGACCCCGACGGGCCATTCGAATGCGATGTGGCTCGTCGTGCCTTCCTGGACGTATTCGGCCGTGGTCGGGACGGTCCAGTCAAACTGGACGCGCATGAAGGTAGGGTTGCGTCCGACACGGATACTCGCCTTGGGGTCGAGTTCGACGACTTCGGCGGCCTTGCGCTCGCGCTCGGCGGCGATTGCGGCCAGGCGCGCGCGCTCGGCGAGCTCGTCGATTATCTCCTGCGGCAAGGCCGGCGGCATGCCCTGCCAGGTCTCGGGCAGCAGATCGATGAACAGCTTCTCGCCGGCCTCGATACGGTTGAAATTGAACGCAGAGCGGAGGCCGAGCCGGAGGCCCTTGCCATCGGGGTCGACGCGCGCCACCGACAGATAGGGTGCCATGGTGGTTCCGACGTCGGGCAGAATGATCGAGACCTGTTCCCCGAACTCGAGCGAAAGCACGCCGTTCTCGATGCGCATCGTATATTCGGGGAGGTCGTTGCGGCCAGGAAAGCTGAGGATCAGGCGGCCATAGCCGTCTTCCTGGGTGGCAAAAAGCTGGCCCTGCTCCTCCGCAATAGCGGGCGTAGCAAAACCGAGCGTCACCAAGGCGACGCCAATCAGCACGACGCGCTTGGCGCGTCGCAAACCAGCCATGATCGCGGTCTTCACCGGCTTCTGCCCGCCCGACACACTTGGAGCGTCTTATGGCGCAGCCTTCGGCTCCGGGGACACAAAACGCATGGGTTACACGATAGTCTCGCGCCGACCCTAGCGACCCGTGCTTAACGTCGCCTTACGCCAATAGGTAAAGCCTTATTGACCAACGATTTGAGGCAGAGCAGCGAGATCTTCGGGGGTCATCTCGGCCGCCGGACGGTCGGCAAGGGCCGCCATTTGCACCGTGAGCTCCTGGGCCCGCGTCGCATCCATTTCGGCCAGGATCGGGGCCATCTTGCGCGGGCTCATGGTCTTGGCGACGCGCAGCAGCACTTCCATTTCGAGATTGTTGAAGATGTTGGCAGCGTCCTTGGGCTTCATGGTCTCATACATGGCCACGATGCCGGCAAACTGCCCGGTCTCCATCTCTTCGCGCTGATCGACCAACGCGGAAATCTGGGCTTCCAGGGCCTCCAGCGTGGCGGTCCGTTCCTCGATGCGCTTTTCGGCGGCATCGACGATGGACTCGCGCAATGCGAGGTCCTGTTCGTAGTCCTGCAGCTCGGTGCGGCGGGCCGTCAGGCGCTCCAGCAACTGCTGTTCGGTGGCGGTAACGCCATCGGCGCCAGCCAGCGGAACGAACTCGCCGTCGTCGCTGATCTCCATCGGCACCACGTCACCGGAAGGCAGGCAATCGGCAGCCATCTGCGCGGCAAAGCTGCCCTCAGGAACCACAACCGCAGGCTTCTCTGCCGCAGCGTCCCCGCCGCCCTCTGCCGGCGCGCCGTGGTCGCCGGCGCTGTTGGCCGCAGCGGAAGCCGGGTTCAGGATAAGCTCGCCACCTTCGGTGAGCGTGGCATCGGATTCAACGCAATTGGCGCCCAGTGCAACGCCCTGATCTGCCGCGGGTTCTCCCTCGGCGGGAACGCCATGGCCTTCGGCGGGCGCCGCCTCGGTGGTTGCAGCTGCTTCCCCGGCAGGGGCTGCCTCTTCCGCGGCCGGCGCGCCGTGACCGCCGGCAGCCTCAGCAGCCGGCTGACCCAGAGTGGGTGCGGAATCCGACAGGGTCGGGCTGGTATCTTCGATCGTGGGCTCGCCCGCCGGTGTGACGGTGGAGTCGGTCTCGGTCGTGCCCGCTTCGGAGCCCGAAGCGGTCCCCGAAGCCTGTACCGCGCCTATGCCGGTCAGCACATAGCCGCCATTGGTGACAAGACCGAGGGTCTTGAGCACCAGCAGCGCGGCAATGGCCAGAACAACGACCGGCAGGAGGCGGATTTTGGTCACGCGGCAGCTCCACGAGTGCGGACGCGGGCCGAAAGCTGCTCAAGCGCGGATTGCACCTTGTTGGGCTGCTCGACCGGTTCGATGGCCTGGCTGTGGCGGGCGACGCTGGTGATCTTGGCAATGCGCTCCATCAGCGTGGTGCCGGCATGCACGTGATTGGCCAGCTCGATGCCGAAGCGCTCGGCCTCTTCGAGGCGCGAATTGAGCGACAGGTCGGCTTCGACGGCCGTCTGCTTGAGCTCCTTGATCGCCTGGTTTGCCAGGTTGGTGGCGCCGACCAGGTCGGCCACCATCTGACGCATCACGTCCTTGTCGGCGTGCAGCCGCTTCAGGCGCTGGTTGAGCACGATGCAGTATCCGATTGTCAGCGCGAGCAGAACAGCGACAGCGCTTTCTACAAACAGCCCCAGAGGCAAGCCGAACATCATCGTCCTTCCATTTTCTCGTCGATCGCCTCAAAGGCCGCCATGGTGACCTTGGGCGGGTTAAGCGGCCGGGAAACCCGCACCGAAACGTGATTGCCGATATGGCCCATTACGGCCTCGGTGAGTTCGACATCGCCGCAACGCAGCCGCACCGGATCGGCCGGGGTACGCTCGAACATGACGGTATCGCCGGGCTTGATGCCGAGCATGCGCGACAGCGGCAGGGTCTGCTCGTGCAGCACCGCCTCGACCTCGACATCCGCCGAATAGATCTCGGTGGCCAGGTGGCCTTCCCAGATCGGATCGCGGCCAAACTTTTCACCCATGAACATCTGCAGCAGCTGTTCGCGGATGGGTTCGATGGTGGCGTAAGGCAAGAGGATTTCGATCTTGCCGCCGCGATCATCCATTTCGATGCGAAGCTCGATCAGGATGGCGGCATTGCCCGGCCGCGAGATCGCGGCGAAGCGCGGATTGGTCTCCATGCGCTCGAGCTTGAAATTGACCTGCGTCACCGGCTCGAAGGCGCGATGAGTGTCATCGAGGATCACCTCGATCATCCGCCGCGCCAGCGCCATTTCGATGGTGGTATAAGGCCGGCCCTCGACGCGGATATTGCCGCCGACGCGACGCCCGCCCAGCAGCACGTCGATCATCGAATAGATGAGGCTCGAATCGACGGTCAACAGCCCGTAATTCTCCCACTCCTCGGCCTTGATGACCGAGAGGATGGCAGGCAGCGGAATGGAATTGAGATAGTCGCCGAACCGCACCGAGGAGATCGAGTCCATGGTGACTTCGACGTTGTCCGACGTGAAATTGCGCAGCGACGTCGTCGCCAGGCGCACCAGCCGGTCGAAGACGATTTCGAGCATCGGCAGACGCTCGTAGCTGACCAGCGCCGAATTGATGAGCGCCTGGACACCCGTCAGCTCGACATTGCTGCCCACGCTGGCATCAAAGCCGAGCAGGCTGTCGATTTCATCCTGGTTGAGCACCCGATCGGCGCCGCCATCGCCATCGGCGTCGGTGCCCTCGAGCATCGCCGCCCATTCGGCAGCCGCGGCGGCGGCCTTTTCCTCGTCGGTCATGTCCTCGTCGCTGATGACTTCGTCGGCGCCCACGACTCCGTCGAGGCCCCATTCGTCAGCGAGTTTGTCCTGTTCGGTGGGACCAGCCATCACTGCACCAGGATTTCCTTGAACAGGATGGTTTCCACCCGGCTCGGATAGATCGCGACGTTGACGCGGCGCAGCAGCTCTTCCTTGAGGCGATAGACGCCGGCCGAGCCCTCGAGATCGGAGCGGCGCAGCTCACGCAGATAGACCTGGAAGGCGTCGACCACCTTGGCCATGCTCGGCTGGATCTCCAGCATGGTCTCCTCATTGGCGACTTCGAGGGCGACGGTCAGCTTCATGAAAGCTTCCTTCTGCCCCTCCTCCGCATTGAGGTTCACGATCATCGGCGGCAGGTTGAAGATAAACGTATGCCCCGCCGCCGCCGTGCCCCCGGCATGCTCGCCTTCAGCCGCCACGGCGCCATGCTCGGCATCAGTGGCCGGCGCCGAGGACGACGAGAGGAAAAAGAACAGGCCCGCACCACCAAGCAGCACGACAATGGCCGCGGCACCAATGATGATGAAGAGCTTCGGTATCCCCTTCTTGGCCGGGGCGCCTTCTTCGACTTCTGCTTCCGCGGCCATGCCAACCTGCCAAATACGAGGCTTCCCGGACGATTCCGGCTGTTCGTCCAGCTAAGCGTCCGATGGTTAACGATTGGTTACAAAGAGACCCAAAGCGGCAAAATTTGCCGGGCAGCTTTTGCCTGATGGGGAAAGGATAGCGCGGCAAGGTTAGCCTGCAGCTTTTGCTATCTATATGATTTTATTAAATTTTGTAGACTGGCATGGTTTCTGCAATGTGAATGGCGAGGCGGTGGGCTTGGGGAAGCACGCAGTCTCGGGGACGTTAACATTCCGGGGATCAGCAATGATCGAGAACGCGCAACTGATCGGCCTTTCCAGGCAGATTGCGCTCCAGCGGCAGATGGATGTGGTGGCCAACAACATGGCCAACATCAACACGACGGGCTTCAAGGCCGAGAACATCCTGTTCGAGGAATATGTGATGCCGGTCGCCCGCGACCAGGATTTCCCGCGCCTCGACCAGCCGCTGTCCTACGTCCAGGACTGGGCCACCATGCACGACCTCACCGGCGGCGCCATGGTTCAAAGCGGCAACGAACTCGATGTCGGCCTCAATGGCGACGGTTTCTTTGCCGTGCAGACGCCTGCCGGCGAGCGCTGGACCAAATCGGGTGCATTCCAGCTCAGCGCCAATGGCACGCTGGTCGATCTCAACGGCAACCCCGTGCTGGGCGAAGGTGGTCCGATCCAGTTCGGCCCCGAGGAAAACGGCATCCTGATCGCGGCCGACGGCTCGGTCAGCACCAGCGCCGGTCCCAAGGGCAAGCTGCGCATGGTCGAATTCGCCAACCCGCAGACCCTGACCCGCGAGGGCAGCAACCTGTTTGCCGGCGGCAATCCGGTCGCCGCCACCAATACCCGCGCCATGCAGGGCTTTACCGAAAAGTCCAACGTCTCCGGCGTGACCGAGATGGCCGAAATGATCCGCGTGCAGCGCGCCTACGAGTCGGCAGCCAACCTGGCCAGCAAGCAGGACGAGCTGCGCCGCAGCGCCATCCAGCGTCTCGGCGACGCGAATAGCTAACCCTGAGGATATGCCATGAAAGCCCTGTATATCGCATCGACCGGCATGAGCGCTCAGGAACGCAACGTCGAAGTCATTTCCAACAATATCGCCAACATGCGGACCACTGGCTACAAGCGCCAGCGCGCCGAGTTCGAGGACCTGCTCTACCAGCAGATTACCCGCGCCGGTTCGCAGACTTCCGATCAGGGTACCCTGATCCCGGCGGGCCTGGAGATCGGTTCGGGCGTGCGCACCGTATCCACCCCGCGCGTCATGAGCCAGGGCACGGTCAACATCACCGAGCGTGAACTCGACGTGGCCATCCGTGGCGAGGGCTTCTTCATGGTGCAGCTGCCCGATGGCCGCACCGGCTACACCCGCGACGGTTCGTTCGAGCGGTCGCCAGAAGGCACGATCGTGACCTCGACCGGCTATACAATCGATCCGGGCATCACCATCCCCGGCACGGCCGATGGCGTCGCCATCTCGCCCGATGGCACAGTCAGCGCCTATCTCGACAACGACACTACGCCCACCCAGCTCGGCCAGCTCCAGTTGGCCCGTTTCGTCAACAAGTCGGGCCTGGAATCGATGGGCGACAACCTGTTCCTCGAAACCGCCGCCAGCGGTCCGGCCCAGGTCGCCGTTCCCAACGCCGATGGCGCCGGCGACCTGCTGCAGGGCTATCTCGAAATGGCCAACGTCAATTCCGTCACCGAAATCGCCGACCTCATCGCTGCTCAGCGCGCCTACGAGATGAACGCTCGCGTCATCTCCGGTGCCGACCAGATGATGCAGGCCACCAGTCAGCTGCGTTGATAGGAGCCGTCAAGATGATCCTCCGTTCCGCCATCGCCACCTTTGCCGGCCTGCTGCTTGCCAGCGCCGCCTGGGGCGCGCCCGTGCTCAAGGCCGATATCGTGGTCACCTCGCCGATCGTTACCGTGGGCGACATGTTCGACGCGGCCGGCGCCGGCGCCGAACAGCCGCTGTTCCGCGCGCCCAATCTGGGCACCAGCGGCATGGTCAGTCTTGCCGATATCAGCGCCGCGATGGCGCGCATCGGCATCCGGGATTTCGAAACCGGTGGCCTCGACGGCGTCCGGGTGAGCCGCACCGCCACCGTCATCGACGAAACTGTACTCTCCGACCTCATCGCGACCGACCTGGCCGACCGCGGCATTATCGGCACCGGCATGACCGTCGACACCCTGTTCTCGGTTCCGGTCCAGCCGCTCAATGCCGAGGCCGTGGCCGAGCCGGCAAGCGTCATCAACCTGCGCTATCTACCCGGCAGCGGTGCCTTTACCGCCCGCTTCGCAATCGCCGGCGTCGAGCAGCCGCTCGACGTGTCGGGGTCGATCGAGCTGATGATCGCCGCACCCCACATCAATGCCACCCTGCCCGCCGGCACTCTGCTGTCGGCCGAGAACATCGAGATGCGGCCCGTCCCGCTCAAATTCGTCGAAAGCACCGGCGTCGCGCGGCTGGAAGACGTTGTCGGCAAGACCCTGGTTCGCCAGAGCCGCGAAGGCATGATGCTGAAGACCTCCGACGTGAGCGTGCCCCTGCTGATCAGCAAGAACGATCCCGTGACCATCTATTTCCGCCAGGGCCCCATGACGCTGACCGTCAAGGGCCAGGCCGTGACCGGTGCCGCCGCGGGCGGACTGGTTCAGGTCATCAACCTCATGTCCAAGCGCGTCATCAGCGCCACCGCCATCTCGGCGGGCGCCGTTGAAGTCAGCGCCGCCCCACTCGCACTTGCCGGCCTTTGATCGCCTTCAGGAGACTAGACCAATGAACCTCTTCAAACTCGCCACCCTCCTGACGCTTACGGCCAGCCTTGCCGCGTGCAACACCATGGACCAGCTCGCCAGTGTCGGCCAGGCGCCGCCGCTGACCGCCATTGCCGATCCCACCACCACCGCTGGCTACCAGCCCGTGCATATGCCGATGCCGGAAGCCATCGCCGACACCTACCAGGCCAATTCGCTCTATCGCACCTCGGCCCGTGGCTTCTTCAAGGACGAGCGCGCCCACCGCATCGGCGACATCCTGACCGTCATGGTGACCATCGATGACAGCGCCAAGATTGCCAACACCACCCAGTCGAACCGCAACTCGACCAACACCGCCGGCATGGGCGGCATCTTCGGCGCCGCCGTCGACAATCTCAGTGGCGGCGCCATCGATCCGTCGGCTGCCATCGAGTTCGACTCCGGCCTCACCAACCGCGGCAACGGCTCGGTCAATCGCTCGGAGAGCCTCGAGACGTCAGTGGCTGCCGTGGTGACCCAGGTGCTGCCCAACGGCAACCTGGTCATCGAAGGCCGCCAGGAAGTGCGCGTGAACTTCGAAGTGCGCGACCTGATCGTCGCCGGCATCGTGCGCCCCTCGGACATCCAGGCCAACAACACGATCCTGTCGTCCAAGATCGCCGAAGCGCGCATCTCCTACGGCGGCCGCGGCCAGATCACCAATATGCAGCAGCCGCGTTACGGCCAGCAGGCAATGGACGCCATCCTGCCCTTCTGAGGCGCATCCAGTTTCCCTCGTCGCGCAGTCCCCAATTGGCACGACGAGGTCCCCGGCAGTCGCCAGAAGGCCCTGCCCCGGTCGTATCCAGAACAGATCCGACCCTCCCTGAGGCGCAGTCCCCCCGGCTGCGCCTCTTCCCCTTTTTGGAACGATGTCGACGGAGCCGATTGGCATCGGGATGGGCTTCGCTATCGGCGCGGCACTTGGCCGAGGCCATGGCGAGCATTGCGGAAAAACGGGCGCTAGGCCTCTTCCTCGCGCCGCCGCGCCACGATGAAATCGCGCCCGCCCGGCAACTTCTTCCCGTTTGGCTTGTTCGGATCGACAACCCGCCAGAACGGCACGGCCTTGCGGCCGGCCTGGTGATCGGCGACCGACTTTGCGGCCACCACCTTGATCATCCGCTGCGTGGTGACCGGACAGGTTGCCTCGGCGCCATACTGCTCGGCCAAGGCAGCGCGCAACTCGGCCAGAGAACGGGTCTCTCCCTGGGGCACGGCCAGGATCTGCCGCACGATGGCCTCGGCGCTGGGCATCAGCATGGTCTGGTCAACCATGGTTCCGTTGACGTTGTGCGGGCGGATCTTGATGGTGCTGTCATCGGTCATGGCCCCAGCATAGCGCACCAGCGCGCCGCCGCTTGATCGAAATTGCGCTCTGTGAAAGACCTTGGTCAAACTCCGGAGTAACCGCATGTCCTTCCAGAAACTCGATGATCTCGGCCGCAAGCTCGAAGCGCTGGAGCACGCCTTGTCGATCCTGGGTGCCGACGAGGCCACCCACATGGCCGTGGGCGGTGGCGAAAAGCGCGCCGAAGCCATGTCGAACCTGGCCGGCATGTACCATGCCCAGGCCACGGCGCCCGAAATCGCCGACTGGATCGAGGCGGCCCGGCCTGAGACCGAAGACCAGACGCTGGCGCTGGCCGAGTTCAAGCGCCAATACACCAACGCCACCTGCCTGCCGACCGAGTTTGTCGAGCGTCGCACCGCCGCTACCATGCGCTCCGAGCAATTGTGGCGCGATCTGCGGGCCAAGGGTGATTGGGACAGCTTCCTGCCGGCGCTCGAAGGGGTCGTTGCGCTGGTGCGCGAGGAATCCCAGCTCCGCGCCGACGCGCTGAAGCTCGCGCCCTATGACGCCCTGATGGAACAGTATGATCCGGGCAACCGCACGGCCGACCTCAACCTGGTGTTCGACGACCTCAAGGGTTTCCTCAAGGCCTTCGTGCCCGAGGCGCTCGACGCGCAGGAGCGCCGGCTGAGCAAGCGTCCGCGCAAGGTGCTCAACGCCCCCTATCCGATCGAGAAGCAGCGCGAACTGGGACTCGCCGCGATGCGCGCCGTCGGCTTCGACTTCACCCACGGCTCGCTGGCCGTATCGCACCACCCCTTCTGCGGCGGCGTACCGTCAGACGTGCGCATGACCACGCGCTATCGCACCGACGAGTTCCTGAGCTCGCTCATGGGCGTGCTGCACGAAACCGGGCACGCGCTCTATGAGCAGGGCCTGCCCAAGGACTGGTCGCATTGGCCGTTGGGCAAGGCCCGTGGCATGGGCATCCATGAAAGCCAGAGCCTGTTCGTCGAGATGCAGCTCGCCCGCAGCCCCGAATTCTGGGAATTCACCCTGCCGCTGGTGCACCAGTATCTGGGCGAAGACGCCATTCCGGGCTGGGAGATCGCCGACATCCTCAACGAGGTGAACTTCGTCGAGCGCGGCTACATCCGCGTCGATGCCGACGAGGTCACCTACCCGCTCCACGTCATCCTGCGCTACGAACTGGAGCAGGACCTGGTCAACGGTAAGCTCGAGGCCAGCCAGGTCCCCGAAGCGTGGGACGCCAAGATGACCGAGTATCTCGGCATATCCACAATCAACGATCCCAAGGATGGCCCGATGCAGGACGTGCATTGGCCCGGCGGCGCCTTCGGCTATTTCCCCAGCTACACCTTGGGCGCCATGATCGCGGCCCAGCAATGGGCAGCGCTGGAAAAGGCACAGCCAGGCCTGCGCGACGACATCCGCAAGGGCGATTTCACCGGCGTCAACCAGTGGCGCAGCGAGCAGATCTGGACGCAGGGGTCGCGCTGGTCGACCCCGGACCTCATCACCCGCGCCACGGGCGAGCCGCTGAACGCCGACTTCTTCAAGGCGCATTTGAAGCGGCGGTATCTGGCTTAGTTGAATTCTCGGTCGTCTCCCTCCCCCTTGCGGGGAGGGATCAAGGGTGGGGGACGTTTGGCCCGGATATCGGGGCTCTCGCACCCCCACCCTAGTTTCGCTACGGCCTGACGGCCGAGCTGCACTACCCTCCCCGCAAGGGGGAGGGAGGCCCGGTGGATGGCGCGGCATCTCACCCCAAACTTGACATCGCCGCCTCCATCCCTATCTTCGCGCCATCCGCAGCACTGACCGGACGGTACCCAATGGAATTCTCGATGAACGACTGCCTCGCCCGCATCGCTCACCTGGATTCCGCCCATGCCCGCTTCCGTTTCGCTGCACCAGCTTGCCTATTCGACCTCCGATAACCAGCCGCTCTTTTCCGGCCTCGATCTCTCGTTCGGCAACGAACGAACGGGCCTGATCGGCCGCAACGGCACGGGCAAATCCACCCTGCTTCACATCATCGCGGCACAGCTGGCACCAGCTGCCGGCGCGGTGACTGTGCAGGGCAGCATCGGCATGCTCGACCAGTCGGTGCAGGTTACGCCGGGCGATACTGTCGGCGACCACCTGGGCGTGGCCGGTGACCTGGCGCGGCTCGACCGGCTGGAACAGGGCCTTGGCAGCATCGACGATGCCGGCGAGGCGGACTGGACCCTCCCAGGCCGCATCGAGACCGCGCTGGCCGATGTCGGGTTGCCGGCCTATGCGCCGGATCGACCGCTGACCACGCTGAGCGGCGGCCAGCGCACGCGGCTGGCTCTGGCCCGGCTGATCCTGGCGCAACCGGACATCATCCTGCTCGACGAACCGACCAACAATCTCGATGCCGATGGCCGCCGGGCCGTGGTCGACCTGCTGCATCGCTGGCGCGGCGCTGCAATCGTCGTCAGCCACGATCGCGCCCTGCTGCGCGAGATGGATGCGATCGTCGAACTGACCAAGCTCGGCGCCACGACTTATGGCGGCAACTGGGACCACTATGCCGAACGCAAGGCCCTGGAACTGGCCGCCGCCGAGCATGAACTCGGCACCGCCGAGCGCCGGGTCGCCGAGATCGATCGCAAGATTCAGGCAGTGGCGGAAAAGAAGGCGCGCAAGGATGGCGCCGGCAAGCGCAAGGCGGCCAAGGGCGACATTCCCAAGATCCTGCTCGGCGGCATGAAGGAAAACTCGGAAAACACCAGCGGCAGCAATGCACGCCTCGCCAACCGCCAGCGTGGCGATGCTGCCGAAGCCGCCAGCGAAGCCCGCGCCAGGATCGAAATCCTGACGCCGCTATCGGTGACGCTGACACCGACGGGCCTGCCCGCCGGACGAACCGTGCTGCAGGCCGACGCCCTCAGCGGCGGCCCGGAGGGCTTGCCGCCCATTGTCCGCGATCTGTCGCTGACCCTGATCGGCCCCGAGCGCGTGGCGATCATCGGCCCCAATGGCTCGGGCAAGACGACGCTGCTGCGGCTGCTGACCGGCGCCCTGCCCGCCAGTTCGGGGGTGGCACGCATCCTGGTGCCCTTTGCCATGCTTGACCAGACCGTGAGTCTGCTCGATCCGGCCCTGAGCATTCGCGATAATTTCCGGGCGCTCAATCCCGATGCCGACGAGAATACCTGTCGCGCCGCGCTCGCCCGCTTCATGTTCCGCGCCGATGCGGCCCTGCAACTGGCCGGCACGCTGAGCGGCGGCGAGATGTTGCGGGCGGGCCTGGCCTGCACGATCGGGGGCAATCACCCCCCGCAGTTGCTCATTCTCGACGAACCCACCAACCACCTCGATATCCACGCCATCGAGCAGGTCGAGGCCGGGTTGCGCGGCTTTGACGGTGCTCTCCTGGTGGTGAGCCACGACGCCGATTTTCTTGATGCGATCGGAATTGGCCGCACGATTGCCTTGCCGATGAACGGAGTCTGAACTCGCCGCTCAGAAGCCATTCCAAATCACTGCGCTAATCCTCGTGACATCGGCAAGAAGCGCTCCCCACCGAGTGCAGCCAAGACAGGAGAGACCCAAAATGATCCGCAAGCTCGTCATTACCGCAGTCGCCGCCGTCGTCATCGCTGCCTCGGCTGCCCCCGCCATGTCCAACGACATCTTCGTCGACCAGTTCGGCTTCGGCAACGCTGCCGGCGGCAGCCAGCTGGGCTGGAACAACAAGTTCGGCGTCAAGCAGACCGGCAACTTCAACACCGGCGTCTCCAACCAGACCGGCATCAACAATGTCAGCGCCATCGGCCAGCAGGGCAACAACAACTATGGCGATGTCTGGCAGAACGGCATCAACAATGCCGGTGGCGTTGGCCAGTTCGGCGACAACCACACCGCAGTCCTGACCCAGGACGGCAATGGCAACGTCGCCGCCGGTGTCCAGGTCGGCAATGGTTGCAACGCCAATGTCACCCAGGCCGGTTCGGGCAACGTGACGGCTTTCGTCCAGGCCTGCCCCTGATCGGCTCCTGACGTGAGCTGCCCATAGCCGGAAGGGCCATCCCTTCCGGCTCGCATGCCCCAACCGACTTCAGGAGGAAGCCATGACCATCCCATCCCGGCGCAGCAGCGCCATCGCCCTCGGCCTTATCGTCGCCACCCTGGCGGCCAGCGCGGGCCTCGCCAATTCCGGTGCCACCACCCAGTGCGGCGTCGCCACCAGCACCCAGGGCGGCATGCTCGCCCTCGAAGGCACCATTCTGAGCCCCGTGGCGCTGAGCGGCGAATACCGCTTTGCCATCCAGAGCTCGGGCAATGGCGGCTCGTCCAATATCAGCCAGGGCGGCTATTTCACCGCCAATGCCAACGAAGCCACCCCGCTTGGCAAGGTGCTGATCAATGCCGGCTCGAACTACAGCGTCGTCTTCGACGTCACCGCCGACGGCAAGAAGATCGATTGTGACCAGGACATTGCGAGCCTGCGTTGAAAACACCAGACATGTTCGGCTGAAGGGCTCCGGGATACCGGGGCCCTTTGTTTTTTGCACCTTCAAGGTCCTGCGACGCTCCCTATGCGCTGCGTTCCCTCGGGTTCGACCCAAGGGCCTTTCGCCGCTTGTACCCGGCTTGAGAGCGGCCCTCGGGTCAAGCCCGAGGGAACGCCGGTGGGTGTGGCACGTGCCAGGGACAAATCACTTCGCCCCGACAATTTCCCCTGAACCCATTCTGAACACCCCGCTCCGGATCGGTTCAGTCCATGCCCACTAGGGTCAGGTCATCGGCTGGAACACCCCAGCAAACGCCAACACCCTCAGGGAGAGATGCCATGACCACCAAGTTCACCAAGACTTTCGCCGCCGCTGTCGCTGCCGCCGTCCTTGGCGTCGCCGCCCTTGCTGCTCCCGCCATGGCCGCCGGCCAGGTGTCGATCAGCTTCACCCCCACCGATCCGGACCAGCAGCAGGCGCTCGGCACGGGCCTCCAGCTGTTCTCGCTGATGCAGGGCCTGTCCGCCACCGGCGCCAATGCCAGCCAGCACGGCAATTTCAACGCCGCCGGCTTCAACCAGAATGGCTCGGGCAACCACGGCCTGATCGTCCAGGAAGGCAACGGCCACAACGGCACCATTTCCCAGAACGGCGACAACAACAATTGCGGCCTGTTCCAGTTCGGCGAAAACACCAACGGTGAATGCGTGCAGAACGGCAACGGCCAGTCGAGCGTCACCACCGTGTTTGGGTTCTGAACGAACCATCCAGTTTCAACGCGACGGGCCCCTCGGGGCCCGTTTGCTTTTTGGCGGCTGTGGTCCTTTAATAACCTCTATCCCTCCCGACCCGCCGCGTTCCTTCGGGCTTGCCCCGAGGGCCAATCGCCGCTTGCGCCGTGTTGAGAATGCCCCTCGGGTCAAGCCCGAGGGAACGCCGTGGTTGTTGCGAGATGAGCGACGGCGACCGCTAGTTCAAGAACACCGTCACCGTATCCGCCCTGCCCTCCGCATCGACGACGGACAGCGTCACGTATCCAGGGCCGTCGGGTTGCCAGAGGCTCTGGCGGGCGAATTCAGGGCGGCCGAAGGGCGCGCCATTGGCAAAGAAGATGAAGGGCGGCACGCCGTTGCGCACCTTGACCATTAGGGGCGACGCGTCGCCGCTGCCCAGCCCCAAGTCGACATCGACGCCATCGCCGGGAAAGGCGATCTCGGGCGCCGCCACGCGCGCCACCATGTCCTCATCGGGATGGCGGAAGCGGCGCAATGGCGTCGGCAACTCGCTGTTGGATGCCAGAACCGCCCCCTGCGGCGCGCGCGGCAACGGCGCCTTGCGGTCGCCCAGGCGATCGAAGGCCTCGAACAGGATCGGCGCGGCGCCAACAATGCCGGAGAGGCCCGGCACCGGCGCGCCATCGGGCCGGCCGACCCAGACGCCGATGACCGTCTTGCCGTCAAAGCCGATGGCCCAGCCATCACGATAGCCGTAGGACGTGCCGGTCTTGTAGGCGATGCGACCGGGCGAGCCGTTGAGCGGCGGCGGCACATCGGCCAGGATATCGGACACATACCAGGCCGCAACCGGATCCAGCACCGGCGCCGCGATCTCAGCCACTGGCGCCGGCCCGACGCCGTCATAGAGCCGGACGGGCGTGCCGCCATTGCCTATGGCGGCATAAACCGAAACCAAGTCGCGCAGCGTGATGCCGACACCACCCAGGCCGACAGCCAGGCTGGGGGCGGTATCGACGGGCAGCCGGGGATCGGCATGGGCCCGCCGCAGGCGTGACACCAGCCGCGCCGGACCGACCGCATCGAGCACCACGACGGCGGGGATATTGAGCGACTCGGTCAAGGCATCGTGGATGGTGACGGTGCCGCGGCTGAAACCGTCGAAATTGACCGGGACATAGGCGCCAAAGGCGGTTGGCCGGTCCTCGATCAGGCTTTCGGGATGGGCGAGGCCCAGTTCGAACGCCAGGCCGTAGATCAGCGGCTTCAGGGTGGAGCCGGGCGAACGAACCGCGCTTGTCATATCGACGAAGCCGGCGCTTTCGGTGTCCAGCAGGCCGGCCGAACCCACCGAAGCCAGCACCTCGCCGCTCTCGATATCGGCGGCGACAATGGCGACCGAGACCCGCGGGTCAATCAACCGCGCGCGGCCCGCCGCCAGGTGCTCCAGAGCGTCCTGCAGTCGCTTGTCGATTGTCAGCCGGACGGACCGCGCCGTGGGCTGTGCCTTGACTGCCTGCTCGGCCATATGGGCGGCCAGCATGGGAAAATCGCGCCGCGCCGTCGGCACCGGCTCGCGCTTGGCAGCGGTGGCGTCTTCGGCCAGCACCGCACCCATCGCCACCAGCCGGTCCAGCACCATGTCCCGACTGCGCTGCG
>CBFGMY010000040.1:0-23775 GCA_965650055.1 uncultured Devosia sp. | reverse complement strand
AATTTGCCCTCAAAAGGTTTCGTTTCCGTAGGCATAGTGGGGTGTCGCGCCATTCTCCGCAAGTTCCTGGCAAGTTCTCGG
The DNA here is from genome assembly GCA_965650055.1 of uncultured Devosia sp. Classification (GTDB taxonomy): domain Bacteria; phylum Pseudomonadota; class Alphaproteobacteria; order Rhizobiales; family Devosiaceae; genus Devosia. The sequence continues at coordinate 23,694 of CBFGMY010000040.1, read as the reverse complement.
CAAGTTCTTGACAGGCGGGGTGCGGACGGCTTCATAGCGGCAGCATTGTTTGTCGCGTTTTCCGGGCGGCGAACCGGTATCCACTTCGCCTGAAAACGCTTGGGGAGCGCCTCTTGAACCGACCGGACCCGGCATCGCGGCAGGCCCGAGCTGAAGAACTGGCCGAGCAACTCGCCGGCCGGCCACTGGTGCTGGTTGGCATGATGGGCGCCGGCAAGACCACGGTCGGCCGCCGCGTCGCTGCCCGCCTCAACCGCCAGTTTCTCGATAGCGACGAGGAAATCGAGAAGGCGGCGCAGATGACCGTGCCCGAGATTTTCGAACAGCGTGGCGAGCCCGAGTTCCGCGCCGGGGAAACCCGGGTCATCGCCCGCGTGCTCAAGGAACAGGGCGTGGTGCTGGCCACCGGCGGCGGCGCCTTTGTCAACCAGGAGACGCGCGCGCTGGTCAAGGCCGAGGCGGTCTCGGTGTGGCTCAAGGCCGAGGCGGACATCCTGTTCGAGCGCGTCTCGCGGCGCAGCAACCGCCCGCTGCTCAAGACGGCTAACCCCCGTGCCACCCTCGAAAAGCTGATCGAGGATCGCTATCCGATCTATGCCGAGGCCGATGTCACGGTGATTTCGCGCGATGTGCCGCAGGACGTGGTTGCCGGCCACGTCATCGATGCCGTACTCGGCTATCTCAAGCGCCAGGACTGACCCAGATGCCCGACATTGCCCACACGGTTCACGTCGCCCTCGGCGACCGTGCCTATGACATCCTGATCGGGCCCCGGCTGCTCGACGAGGCCGGCGCCATCCTGGCCGGGCGCTTTCCGGGGCGGCGCTATGGCATCATCACCGACGACAACGTCGCCAAGGCACAGTTGCCGCGGCTGATCGCATCGCTCGATGCTGCCGGGCTTGGTCACACCGAGATCGTGCTGCCGGCCGGCGAGGCGACAAAATCCTGGGCCTATCTCGGCCAGGCGGTCGAGGGCATCCTGGCGGCGCGGCTGGAGCGCGGCGACCTGGTGATTGCGCTGGGTGGTGGGGTGATTGGCGATCTGGCCGGCTTTGCCGCCTCCATTGCCCGACGCGGCATGGATTTCGTGCAGATGCCGACCTCGCTTTTGGCGCAGGTCGACAGTTCCGTGGGCGGCAAGACCGGCATCAATTCGCCACACGGCAAGAACCTGATCGGCGCCTTCCACCAGCCCAAGCTGGTGCTGGCTGACCTCTCGACGCTCGATACGCTCAGCCCGCGCCAATTCGCCGCCGGCTATGCCGAGGTGGTCAAATACGGGCTCATCGATGACGAGGAGTTCTTCTTCTGGCTGGAGGAGCATCAGGCCGAGATCTTCGCGGGCGGCCCGGCGCGGGGCGAGGCGATCGCGCGCTGCTGCGCTCACAAGGCGCGGGTCGTGATCGAGGACGAAAAGGAACTGGGCGTCCGCGCCCTGCTCAATCTGGGCCACACATTCGGGCATGCGCTGGAAAAGGATACCGGCTATTCCGACCGCCTGCTGCATGGCGAGGGCGTCGCGATCGGCATGGTGTTGGCGCATGGCTTTTCGGCACGGCTGGGGCTGGCGCCGAGCCAGGATACCGGTCGCATCGCCGCGCACTTGCAGAAATCGGGCCTGCCCACCACCTTGGGTGATATCCCCGGCACGCTGGGTTCCACCGAAACACTGATGGCCGCTATCGCGCAGGACAAGAAAGTCTCGCGCGGGGCGCTGACCTTCATCCTGACGCGGGGCATCGGCAAGGCGTTCATCGAGAAGAACGTCGATGGTGCGGCGGTGGCTGATTTTATCGAGGATATGCGGGGGTAGTTCTTCTCACCGACGGGGAGGGGAAAACGGCTATTTCCAGGGCCCAGCCGCGGGCAAGACTTCGATCGCGAGGGCGTGCACGGGGTTGTTCATCAGCTCGGCAATCGCCTCGTTGACGGCGCGGTGTTGCGCCACGCGGCTCATCCCGTCAAAATGACGGGTCGCGATTCTGACACGAAAATGGGTTTCACCACCCTCCCGCCATCCGGCATGGCCATGATGGAGCGATGATTCATCGATCACATCGAGGAAAGCGGGGGCAAATTTGCTGGTGAGCTTGGCGGTTAAGGTGTCTTTTACGGACATCGCGTCGGGTTCTCTTTGGTCTGAGGCACTTAACTAGGCGCAATGAAACTGCAATCCAAGCTCTTCGATACCATTCGCATCAAGCCGCGCCGGGAAGAAAAGCCCGCGCCGGTCGAGCATGCCTGTGACTGGGAAGGGTGCGACCTGGCCGGCGAATACCGGGCCCCCAAGGGCCATCGCAGCGAGGGTCAGTACCACCATTTCTGCCTCGAGCATGTCCGGCACTACAATACGGCGTTCAACTTCTTCGCCGGCATGGAAAAAGATGAGCTGGAGGAGGCGCTGCATGCGCCGCCCAAGGCAGAATCGCGCTCCAGCTTTGCCACCGGCAACCCGGGCACGCGCACCTCGCGCCAGGGCGCTGCAGGCCTGCGTCCGGGCGACCGCTTCGGCGATCCGTTCGGCGTGTTTGCCAAATATCGTCATCGCCAGGCACAAAAGCCGGCCGCAGAACGGGTAAAGCCGTTGCATGAGCAGGATCGGCGGGCGCTGGAAACGCTGGGCATTGTCGGCCAGGCCAAGTCCGAGGACATCAAACGCGCCTACAAGACCCTGGTCAAAATCCACCATCCCGATGCCAATGGTGGCGACAAATCCTCCGAAGAGCGCCTGCGCACCATTATCGCGGCCTATAGCCACCTCAAGAAGACAGGGTTCGTGGCGAAATAACGTTCGCTGACCTTGCCCGGCCACCGGCGTTCCCTCGGGCTTGGCCCGAGGGTCTTCCGCCCCTCGTGCCGGATGGAGAGCGGCCCTCGGGTCAAGCCCGAGGGAACGCCGGTGGATATGGAAGGCGCAGTGCTTTCCACCTTCCAAGTGCCTACCGCCACAGTCACAATGCTGCTATAGAGCCCGCGACTTTAACGCCTCCCGCCTCGATTTTTCCGCCAAGAGCTTTGCCATGACTGAGTACACCAATCTGCCCGACACCGAATATTCGGCCCGGGAGCTGTTCGGTATCGACACGGACATGAAGGTGATGGGCTACAAGGAAGCCAATAGCCACGTGCCGCCCGTCGATCCGGATTACCTGTTCGACCGCAACACCACGCTGGCAATTCTGGCAGGCTTTGCCTTTAACCGCCGCGTCATGGTGCAGGGCTATCACGGCACCGGCAAATCCACGCATATCGAGCAGGTCGCGGCGCGCCTCAACTGGCCGCTGGTCCGCGTCAACCTCGATTCGCATGTGTCGCGTATCGATCTCGTCGGCAAGGACGCGATCGTGCTCAAGGACGGCAAGCAGATCACCGAATTCCGTGACGGCATCCTGCCCTGGGCCGTGCAGAACAATGTCGCGCTGGTGTTCGACGAATACGATGCCGGCCGCCCGGACGTGATGTTCGTGATCCAGCGCGTGCTCGAAGTGGCGGGGCGCCTGACCCTGCTCGACCAGAACCGCGTGATCGTGCCGCATCCGGCCTTCCGCCTGTTCTCGACCACCAATACGATTGGTTTGGGCGATACGTCGGGCCTCTATCACGGCACCCAGCAGATCAACCAGGGCCAGATGGACCGCTGGAGCCTGGTGACCACGCTCAACTACCTGCCGCATGACAAGGAAGTGGGCATCGTCCTGGCCAAGAACAAAGCCTATGGCGAGACCGAAAAGGGCAAGAAGCTCATCGGCAATATGGTGCGTCTGGCCGACCTCACCCGCTCGGCCTTCATCAATGGCGATCTCAGCACCGTGATGAGCCCGCGTACCGTCATCACCTGGGCCGAAAACACCCAGATTTTCGGTGGCGATACCGGCTTTGCCTTCCGCCTGACCTTCCTCAACAAGTGCGACGAACTCGAACGCCCGGTCGTGGCCGAGTTCTACCAGCGCGTGTTCGGCGAAGACCTGCCGGAAAGCTCGGCCAACCTCGCCGTTACGGCTTAAGACACATTCTCCCGGCGCCAGTCGGGAGACCCCTCATCCGGCCCTGCGGGCCACCTTCTCCCCCGAGGGGCGAAGGGAACGCGGTGGCCGTCCAGGCTCTGAACTGCCCCCTCGCCCCTTTGGGGAGAGGGTTGGGGTGAGGGGTCTTCCGGGACCATCCGAATGGCACAACCACCGCGCAGCAAAGCCAACAAGCCCGACCAGACCCAGGTGTTCAAATCCGCCATGGGGGCAACGGTGCGCGCCATCGGTGCCAAGGCAGACCTCGAGGTGACCTTCACCTCCGACCGGCCCCTGCTGACCTCGGACAAGGCGCGGCTGGCCAACCTGCCGCGGCTGCCGACGCGGCGCGATATCGCCATTGCCCGCGGGCAGGGCGACGCCATGGCCATGCGCCTGGCCAGCCACGACCCCGATACCCACCGCAAGCGTTCGCCGATGGACCCCGTCGCCCGCGCCGCCTTCGATGCGCTGGAACAGGCCCGCGTCGAGGCGCTCGGCTGCGTGCGCATGCCGGGCATGGTGGGCAATATCGGCGAAATGCTGGAAGACCGGCTGTTCCGCGCCAATTTCGCCGAGGTCGACAACAAGGGGGATGCCCCCATTGCCGAAGCGCTGGGCCTGCTGCTGCGGGAGAAACTCGCCGGCGTGCCCGTGCCGCCTTCGGGCCATGCGCTGGTCGATCTGTGGCGCCAGGAAATCGAGGACAAGGGTGGCAAGTCTCTCGATGAACTGCTGACCCGCTACGAGAACCAGGACGAGTTTTCGCGCGCCGCCAAGATGCTGCTGCGCGACCTCAACCTCGTGCCGGAAAGCGAGCTGGACGATCCTGACTCCTCCGACGAGGAAGAGGGCGAGGACCAGGAGCCCGAACAGGGCGACAGCTCCGACAAGTCGCCCGAGCAGGGCGAGGGCGAGAACGACAGCCAGGACAGCGAGCAGGACGAGCAGGCCGGCGAGTCGGAGGAAACCGGCGACGTCGAGGGCATGGAATCGGACATGGCCGATACCGATGAGGACGCGGCCGCCGAAGCTGGCGAAGACGCGCCCATGCCGCCGCCGGCCAAGGATGGCGGCACCCAGCTCACCAACCAGTTCCAGTACAAGGTGTTCACCACCAAGTTCGACGAGATCGTCAAGGCGGCCGAACTCTGCCCGCCCGACGAGCTCGACCAGTTGCGCGCTCTGCTCGACAAGCAACTCGAAAACCTCGCCGGCGCCGTGGCGCGGCTGGCCAACAAGCTGCAGCGCCGCCTGATGGCCAAGCAAAATCGCAGCTGGCAGTTCGACCTCGAAGAGGGGCTGCTCGATACGGCTCGCCTCACTCGCGTGGTCACCGATCCGATGCAGGCGCTGAGCTTCAAGGTCGAGAACGACACCGATTTCCGCGACACCATCGTGACGCTGCTGATCGACAATTCCGGCTCGATGCGCGGCCGGCCGATCACCATTGCGGCGATCTGCGGCGATATTCTCGCCCGCACGCTGGAGCGGTGCGGCGTCAAGGTCGAGATCCTGGGCTTCACCACCCGCGCCTGGAAGGGCGGCAAGAGCCGCGAAGCCTGGCTCGAAGCCAATCGCCCGGCCAATCCGGGGCGCGTGAACGATGTGCGCCACATCATCTACAAGGCAGCCGACGAGCCGTGGCGCCATGCCCGGCGCAATCTCGGCCTGATGATGCGCGAAGGCCTGCTCAAGGAAAATATCGACGGCGAGGCGCTCGAATGGGCGCGCAAGCGCCTGATGGCGCGGCCAGAGGCCCGCCGTATCCTGATGGTGATTTCCGATGGCGCGCCGGTCGATGACAGCACGCAGTCGGTCAATGCCGGCAATTATCTGGAGGCTCATCTCCGCCAGGTGATCGAGGATATCGAAACCCGCTCGCCCATCCAGCTGGTTGCGGTCGGCATCGGCCACGATGTGACGCGCTATTATCGCCGCGCCGTGACGTTGCTCGATGCCGAGGAACTGGCGGGAGCACTGACGGACGAGCTGGCGGCGCTGTTCGACGAGGAAATGCCGACGCAGACGCGGCGGCGGGGCCGCGGGTGAGCTGGGGCCGGCTGGCCATCGTCGTGACGGCACTGGCGGGGAGCCTTCCCGCCGCCGCCGTCGAAGTGACGGTCAGCGCCAGCCCGATCACTCAGTTCGGCGACAGCCAGGTGGATCAGCCGGCCGGCGGTCTGATCTTTCGCGGCGGTATTGCGCTGGTGAGCCAGGACGATACCTTTGGCGGGCTCTCCAGCCTCACCATGACCGGCCCGGACCAGCAGGCCACCTTTGTCAGCGATCGCGGCAATTTCGTTACCGGGCGGCTCGCCTATGACGATGCGGGGCGCCTGTTCGGCTTCATCGGCACGCGGGTCGAACCGATGCGCAATTCCAAGGGCGATGTGCTGCCGCGCCAATATGCCAAGGATGCCGAAAGCGTCGATACGGTCTATCGCGACGGTGTCGCGGTGGCGGTACGCGTCGGCTTCGAGCACCTGACGCGGGTGGCAGATTTTGACCTTGTCGATGCCATGCCGGGGGGCGCGGCGCGGGAAGTGACTATCCCCGACTGGCTCAGTGACCTGCGGACCAACGAGTCCCTTGAAGCCCTGTGCATCGCGCCCGCGGCCTCGCCGGTGGCGGGATCAACCCTGCTGCTGGCCGAAGAGGCGCTCGATTCGGAGGGTAACAATCGCGGCTGGCTACTGGGGCAGAACGACAAGGGCCCGATGGCCTATCAGGATAGCCCGGTGGTGAGCCCCACCGATTGCGCTTTCCTGCCCAATGGCGACCTGCTGGTGCTGGAGCGCGGCGTTTCGATGCTGAACTTCGTGATGAACCTGCGCCGGGTTCCGGCCGCCGAGGTGCGCCCCAACCACGTCATGGCCGGCGAACTGCTGCTGTCGGCGTCCGGCGGCACCATCGACAATATGGAATCGCTGGCCGTGCACACGACGCCCGATGGCGAGCTGCGTATCCTCATCGGCTCGGACAACAACTTCAACGACTGGCAGCGGACCCTGCTGCTGGAATTCGCGCTCGTGGAGTGAGGCGAGATATTGCCCCACGCACTGCGTTCCCTCGGGTCAAGCCCGAGGGAACGCCGGTGGTCGGGATGGATAGGCGCTAAGCCCCCGCCCCAAGCGGCGGCAGGGGCATGAGGCGACCCATCAGGGCGCGATAGGGGGCCAGCAGCACCAGGGCGGCGAGGAATTTCACCAGGAAGTCACCCGAGGCCAGCGAGAACCAGAGCGGGACTTCGGGGCCGACGCCGAGCCAGGGAGCGGGGAAGCCCAGGGAATTGTCGGTCATACCGAACAGGGCATCGATGCCTGCCAGGGCCGGCGCGAAGGCGACCGAAAAGAAGATGGTCGTATCGATCAGCGAACCGAACAGCGACCCGGCCAGCGGCGGCAGGAACCAGGCCTTGCTGGCGCGCAGGCGCGAGAACACGGCGATATCGAGCAGCTGGCCCACCAGAAATGCGCAGGCCGAGGCAAGCGCGATGCGCTGCGTGGTAGCGGGCGTGCCGCCGGCATTCCAGGGCAGGGGATTGTAGCTGAGGTAGAACGACAGGGCCAAGCCGACGGCAAAGCCGACCAGCACCACCAGCCGGGCCCGGGCCGGGCCGTCATAGCGGTTGGTGAGATCGGTCACCAGGAAAGCGAAGGGGAAAGTGAAGGCGCCCCAGGTCAGGAGGTCAGCCAAGTTGACCGAGCCGAGCTGGATGCGGAGCGGGTAGAGCACCAGGATATTGGACGCGGCAACAACCGCGACCATGGCGGCAATAGCCGCCAGGAGACGAGCAAGCATCAGAATGCACCTCAGTTGAGCACCGGCTGGCATCAGACCAGAGCGCTGTTCGCTAGCGAGTTGGCGGCGGAAATGCCACCTACTCGATCGTCACCCTCGGGCTTGCCCCAAGGGGTCTATACTTACCACCCGCTCCGCAAGTGCAGAGCCCTCGGGTCAAGCCCGAGGGTGACGGCCGGTGAGTGGGTGAGAGCGGTGCTTGCACAGCCCCCAAAAAAACAAAACCGCGCGGAGCGTACCCCACGCGGTTCGATATCGAAGGCGCCGATCGCTTAGGCAGCGAGGGCGGCGCGAATTTCCTTCTTGATGCCTGCAGCCAGCGGCGACAGGTCGGCATCGTCCTGCTTGAGCAGGAAGGCATCCAGGCCACCGCGGTGTTCGACGGTGCGGAGCGCCGCGGCGCAGATACGCAGCTTGACCGGGCGGTTCAGCGCGTCCGAGAGCAGCGTGACGTTCAGCAGGTTCGGGAGGAACCGGCGACGGGTGCGGTTGAGCGCGTGCGAAACGTTGTTGCCAACCATTACGCCCTTGCCAGTCAGTTCACAGCGACGTGCCATTTAGCGATATCCTATTTGTGTAAAGGTCCTGCGTGGCGGAGAAGTCCGCGACGGGCCTCGATTGTTGTGAAATCTGGCGCGTCTTTAGAGAAAATGGCCGTCGCCGTCAAGGCAAACGGGACTCAAACGCCCGCGAGCGCCTTGCATGGGCCCTGTCGCGCAGGCAATTTTGAGCAAAGCGATGATTCGCATCCTACAGAGAACCTGTTGTCTTGACCCAGTTCCGTCTTGCCCCTCTGGCCGCTCTGGCCCTGCTTTTGAGCCATCCGGCGGGCGCCGCCGAGGTTGACGCGTCTGCCAGCTACGTCCTCACGCTGGGCGGCATCAATGTCGCGGCCATGACGGTCGACCTCAACGATACGGGCAGCCGCTATTCGCTGGACCTTTCGGCCAATGTCGCGGGGCTGGGCACGCTGGTGGCCAGCGGCACCGCCAAGGCGAGTTCGGTCGGACGCTCCTCGGGCTCGTCGCTGGTGGCCGACGAATTCGACCTCGAAACCCGCGCCAATGGCGAAACCTTCACGGTCGATGTGTCCTTTGCCGGCCGCGATGTGTCCGCCTTCAAGGTCGAGCCGCCGATCATCGACAATTATGATCGCGTGCCGCTGGAGCGCCGCCACCTGACCGGGGTGGGGGATTTCCTCTCCGCCTTCGTGCTTAAGGGTGATGGACTCGACAAGAGCCTCTGCCAGCACCAGGCCAAGGTGTTCACCGGCGTCGAGCGTTTCAACATCGCCATGAGCTATGCCGGCGACGACGAGGCCACTTCGGCACGCACCGGCTATCAGGGGCCGGTGGTGCTGTGCACGGTCGACTACGATCCGGTCTCGGGCCATTTCACCAGCTCGGAAATCACCAATTACCTGGCCGATAGCGACCGCATCGTCATCTGGTATGCGCCGCTGGGCGAAACGGGTTACTTCATTCCCTATCGCGTGCTGCTGGGCACCAATATGGGTGACCTCTCGATGGTGCTGACCGGGATGAGCTACTAGGCAGGTACCGGGCTGCAGGGCGGCTGTCCCGCGATGGCACGGTCAACCGGTCTTTTGCCAACAGCGCGCAGGCAAAGCGGCGCGGACCGGGCTCCGAGCCGTTAACATGCGCTGGCGCGCTGTCCCTGTTCGGCGCAAGACCCCGGTCAGATTCGCCAGGATCACCCCATTCTTTACCCTTTGGTCACCGAGATGAAGCGGTTTTGGCCGTTCCGGCGGCGCCAGATGGATCGTTGCACGGGCGTTGTGGCCTGTGCTGCTTTACCCCACTACATGCAGCCGTGAACAAAACCACAATCGGCCACCTCGCCCGATTCCTACCCTGTTCGTTCCTGATATGATCCAGTTCTCAACCCGGCAGTGCAGCACGGCGAATAGCTGTGCCACTTCGGGAAATGCCCTTGGTTGGGACAAGCCTCGGCACGCCCCCGGCCGCGAGCCCTTGTCGGCGTACCCAGCCAGCCCGAAATCGGTGCTCCAGCCGAGAAACCGCGGCAAGCCGTGGCGATGAGCGACGTCCCGACTTGGGACGGTCAAGCGCCTGTTTCCTCAATCTGCGACGGGACACGCCAGTAAAATCGGCATCGCGATCTGAAGAGGGTGAAAATCTCACGCCACGGCGCGTTCACGCGGCGTTGAGGAATGGCCGATTCGACGGCAAATTTACCGTTTCGCAACGAAGCTGAAGAGGTTTGACCGCGCGAAGCTGCTCGATGACCGTATGATGGCCCGCCGTGGTGGCATGGCCGCATGGGAACCACCACGCATGGTGGTGAACGAAGCAGGATTCACCCGGCTGCGCCGATTCGGTGCTGTTTCGTTCCTGCACTGTTCTGGTGCTTAACGCCCATGACAAAACTGTCGCAATGGCGTCCTTTCCCGGGACAATGCGTTGTGACACTCGCAACGTTCGCTCCGAGTCCCTACATTGCCGCCAATGACTTTCACGCCCCCCCAATCGGTCAAGGCGATTCTTGGCCCCACCAATACCGGCAAGACCTATTTTGCCATCGAGCGCATGCTGGCCCATCCCACCGGGATGATCGGCCTGCCGCTGCGGCTATTGGCGCGCGAGGTCTATCATCGCTGCGTCGAGCGGGTGGGCGAGGGCGCGGTGGCGCTGGTGACCGGCGAAGAGCGCATCGTGCCGCCCAAGCCGCGTTTCTGGGTCTGTACCGTCGAAGCCATGCCCATGGATATCCGCGTCGACTGCGTGGCCATCGACGAAATCCAGGTGGCGGTGGATTTTGACCGTGGCCACGTCTTCACCGACCGTATCCTCAATGCGCACGGCAGCATGGAAACGCTGTTGCTGGGCTCGGCCACGATGGCGCCCATCATCAAGCGCCTGTTGCCGCATGCCGATATCATCGACCGGCCGCGCTTTTCCCAGCTGACCTATGCGGGGTCCAAGAAAATCTCGCGCCAGCCGGCCCGCTCGGCCATCGTCGCGTTTTCGGCCCGGCAGGTCTACGCGATTGCCGAGCTGATCCGGCGCGAGCGCGGCGGCGCTGCCGTCGTCATGGGCGCGCTCAGTCCGCGCACGCGCAATGCCCAGGTCGAGCTCTACCAGAATGGCGATGTGGATTTTCTCGTCGCCACCGACGCCATCGGCATGGGGCTCAACCTCGATATCCACCATGTCGCCTTTGCCGATGACAGCAAGTTCGATGGCAAAATCAGCCGCGATCTGACGCCGGCCGAAATCGGCCAGATCGCCGGCCGGGCCGGTCGCCATGCCCGCAACGGTACGTTTGGCGTCACCGGCGGCACCGAGGGGTTCGACGAGGAACTCGTCGTCCAGCTCGAAACCCACGACTTCGATCCGGTAAAAGTGCTGCAATGGCGCAACAGCCAGCTGGATTTCAGCTCCATTGCAGCGCTGCAAAACAGCCTCGATGCCGTACCCGAGCACCGCAGCCTGACCCGGGTGCCCATGGCCAAGGACCAGCAGGCGCTCGAATTCGTTTCGCGCAACGAGGCAGGGCAGCTGGCCCGCGGCCTTGATGGGGCGCGCCTGCTGTGGGAATGCTGCCAAATCCCTGATTATCAGGGGATTTCGCCGGCCAATCACGGCGAAATCGTCACGCGGATTTACTCGGACTTAGTCAAGCGCGGCAAGGCCAATGCCGATTGGATTGCCGAGCAGGTGCGCTTTTGCGACAATACGAGCGGCGATATCGACACGCTCAGCAACCGGATCAAGCAGATCCGAACCTGGACCTTTGTCGCCAATCGCAAAAACTGGCTTGCAGACCCTTCACATTGGCGCGAAAAGACCCGGGATATTGAAGATCGGCTGAGCGACGCGCTGCATGAGCGCCTAACCCAGCGGTTCGTCGACCGGCGCACCAGCGTCTTGCTGCGTCATCTGAAAGACAAACGTATGGCATCTCCCGAGATCAATGAACGTGGCGAAGTGCGGCTGGAAGGCCATCTCATCGGCACGCTCGAAGGCTTCCGCTTCACCCTGGCGCGCAATGATGGCGACGCCGATATCAAGGGGTTGCGCGCGGCAGCCGATCAGGTGGTGGCGCCTGAAATCCACAATCGTGCCGACCGGCTCGCCGGCGCGCCGAATGAGGAATTCGTGCTGGCCACCGATGGCCGGTTGCGCTGGAAGGGTGACATCGTCGCCGAACTGATCGAGGGCGATGCCCTTTATCGTCCCCGCATCCTGATGCTGGCCGACGAAACCCTGACGGGGCCCGATCTCGAGCGCGTGCAGGATCGGCTGAGCCTGTGGCTGCGCCATCATATCAATACTGTGCTCGAAAGCGTCATGTCGCTGGAAGCGCCAGCCGATCTGGAAGGCGCCGCGCGCGGCATCGCCTACCAGCTGTTCGAGCATCTGGGGCTCATTCCGCGCAGCCAGGTCTCCGACGACGTCAAGAATCTGGACCAGGATGTGCGCGGCAAGATGCGCAAGCTGGGCATCAAGTTCGGCGCCTATCACATCTACCTGCCGCTTTCGCTCAAGCCCGCGCCGCGCGAGCTGGCGCTGATTCTGTTCGCGCTCAAGCATGGCGGCGTGCGCCAGGCCGGCGTGACCGACATTCCCCATATCGTGCTGAGCGGCCGCACCAGCTTCGTGGTCGACCCGGAAGTCGATACCCGCCTCTACGAGATTGCCGGCTTCAAGGTTGCCGGCCGTCGCGCCGTGCGCGTCGATATTCTCGAACGCCTCGCCGATATCATCCGCCCGCTGATCGCGCTCGATGCTGGCCGCCCCTATGCGGGCGAGCTGCCGGCCGGTGCCGCCGAGGGCAACGGCTTCCGCGTCACCGTGGAAATGACCTCGCTGCTGGGTTGCTCGGGCGAGGACTTCGCCTCGATCCTCAACTCGCTCGGCTACCGAGTGAAACGCACACCCAAGGTGCCGGCGCCTGCCGTGGCCGCCGAGGCCAGTGCCGAAGCGCCGGCGCTCGAAGAAGTGCTGGCGGAAAACCCTGCCAGCACCGATGCCGTGGCCGAAGCGCCAGTCGAAGCCGTGCCGGCTGATGTCGCCCCGGCGCTCGAAGCCGAAATTCCGGCAACAACCGTGGTGGAAGCTGCTGCCGAAACGGCCGAGTCTGCCCCGGCCGCTCCGGCTGAACCGGAATATGACGAGGTCTGGTCTCCGGCAGGCAAGCGCTCCGACAACAAGCGGCACGAGAATCGTCGCCGCCCCGAAGGTGAGGGCCAGCAGGCTCGTGCCCCGCGTCCCGAGCGCAATCACCGCCCGGCGGCGCCGCGCCGTCCCGAGGGTGAAGTGCAGGACCTCAGCAAGGCCCGCCATCTCAACCCGCCCAAGCCCAAATTCGAGGGCAAGGGTCGCAACGACAATCGCCGCCCCGATGACCAGAAGGGCGACAAGGCCCGGTTCGAGCGGCCCCGCGAGGAACCGCGCAAAGAAAAGGCGTTCGATCCGGACAGCCCCTTCGCCAAGCTGGCGGCCCTGCGCGACCGCAAGGCAGAGTAAGGATTGGCAGGAACAGTCGAACCCGTCCGCAAGGAGCGGCTCGACAAGTTCCTGTTCTTTTCGCGCGCCCTCAAATCGCGCACGCTGGCGCAGAAGGTCATCGAGACCGGCGCTATCCGAGTGAACTCCGAGCGTACCGACCGCTCCGACCACAAGGTCGGGGCGGGTGATGTGCTGACGATGAGCCTGCATGGCCGCATCGTCGTCTGGCGCATCATCGATTGCGGCGCCCGGCGCGGTCCTGCGACTGAGGCGCAGGGCCTCTACGAAGACCTGTCGCCGCCGGCTTTGCCAAAGGCCGAGCTATCGCCCTATGACGCCGCCATCGCGCCGCGCGGCGAGGGGGCAGGGCGCCCGACCAAGAAAGAGCGGCGCGAGACGGATCGGCTCAGGGATGGGGATGAAGAGTAGGGTGGCCTTCACAGACTCAATCGTCACCCTCGGGCTAGCCCCGAGGGTGTTTCACCTGCTGAACCTGCCGTAAGGGAAGAGCCCTTGGGTCAAGCCCGAGGGTGACGTGCGGGGGTTGGACGCCGAACGGAGAACAGCATGACCATCCCCACCCTCACCACACCTCGCCTCACCCTCCGCCCGCCGGTCTACGCCGACTACCCGGCCCATGCCGCGTTCCTGGCTTCACCGCGCTCGATCTATATGGGCGGGCCGCAAATCGGCTGGGGGGCCTGGGGCATGTTTTGCCACGATGTCGCCTGCTGGCATCTGTTTGGCCATGGTGCGCTGATGATCGAGCTCAAGGCGACCGGCGAATGCGTCGGGCAGGTTGGTATCAATCACGGGCCCGAATTTCCGGAGAAGGAGCTGGGCTGGTTGCTCTATGAGGGTTACGAGGGCCACGGCTATGTGCTCGAGGCGGCGCGGGCACTGCGCGACTGGGCTTTTGCCGAGCGGGGCCTTACGACCCTTGTGAGCTATTGCGATGCCGCCAATGCAAGGTCGATCGCGGTGGCCGGGCGGCTGGGCGCCGTGCGTGACGACCTGGCGCCGCGCCAGGACCCTGAAGACCTGGTGTTTCGTCATTCACCCTGAGGCGCGCAACAGCGTTCCGCTACAGCCACCGCCTGCGCCAAAAGGTGCGCCTCCACAGCCTTGCCCCGCCGCCGAAAACGGTTTAGCACCGGACCGTTGAGACCCTGCCGGACTGCCGCCCGATATGACCTATATCGTCACAGATAACTGCATCGCCTGCAAATACACCGACTGCGTGGAAGTTTGCCCCGTGGACTGCTTCTACGAAGGCGAGAACATGCTGGTGATCCACCCCGATGAATGTATCGACTGCGGCGTGTGCGAGCCCGAATGTCCCGCCGAGGCCATCAAGCCCGACACCGAGTCGGGGCTCGACGAATGGCTGGCGCTCAATACCAAGTTTGCCTCGATGTGGCCCAACCTGACCGAGCGCCGCGATCCGCTGCCCGAGGCCAAGGAAAAGGACGGCGAAGATGGCAAGCTGGCCAAGTATTTCTCCGAGGCGCCCGGCGAAGGCGACTGAGTTTCTTGTCGCTGAGGTTTCAGTCGACACCCTCCCCCTTTGCGGGGAGGGATCAAGGGTGGGGGATGTTTAGCCCCGATATTCGGGCCAAACCACACCCCATCCCAACCTCCCCCGTCGAGGGGGAGGTGCCGCGCAGTGCTCGTGGCGCGATACGCAGCAACGGCATGGGCCACATCCTCGCCCCATTGCGGCGAGCGCGAATCCGCACCTGATTCGTAGTTTTTGATTTTGCTGATTTTTTGTGCTATGGTGCAAACCAATGCAGCTCAGCCCGTCACCCAGCCCGTGCCTTAAGGCACGATTTTTTTGACAACATCGTTGGATGCGTGTGCTCCGGGGAAAGCGGACCCGGAAGCCCATGGGGTATTTGTTGCGCGCGGCGTTCCGTTCGGACGCCAGTAACGAAGAGTAGGAATGGACGGTCCTTCCCGCAGGGAATTGTCCATTTGGGGCGTCAACAAGGAGTTCCATGAATATGGTAGCCAAGAAGGTACAGACACGGCTTGGGTTCAAGACCGGCGAGTATGTCGTCTATCCGGCGCATGGCGTCGGTGTGATCGTCTCGATCGAGGAACAAGAAGTCGCCGGCCTGACCCTTGAGTTGTTCGTCATCAGCTTCGAACAGGACAAGCTGACCCTTCGCGTGCCCGTGGCCAAGATCAAGTCGGTCGGCATGCGCAAGCTGGCCGAAGAAGACATGGTCACCCAGGCGCTGACCACCGTGACCGGCCGTGCCCGCGTCAAGCGCACCATGTGGTCGCGTCGCGCCCAGGAATACGAAGCCAAGATCAATTCGGGCGATCTGATCGCCATCTCGGAAGTCGTGCGCGATCTCTATCGCTCGGAAGAGCAGCCTGAGCAGTCCTATTCGGAACGCCAGCTGTTCGAACAGGCGATGGACCG
Organism: uncultured Devosia sp.; assembly: GCA_965650055.1. Taxonomy (GTDB): domain Bacteria; phylum Pseudomonadota; class Alphaproteobacteria; order Rhizobiales; family Devosiaceae; genus Devosia. The sequence continues at coordinate 7,954 of CBFGMY010000040.1, read as the reverse complement.
CATGAGCCGCGAAATCGGCGCCGTCAACAAGCTGACGCTGACCGAAGCCGTGCAGCTGATCGAAAAGAACCTGGCCAAGTCGCCCAAGCGCACCAAGGCCGATGCCGCCGAAAGCGACGAGGAAGCTGCCGCGTAAGCGGAGTGGTTCTAAAACTATTGGAAAGGCCGGTGGAGACGCCGGCCTTTTTCTTTGGCCTCAGACCCGCCCCATCTCCTCGGGCAGCAGGACGACACTCTCCTGTTCGTTGGGGTCGGTGCGGGCGATCAAAGCGCGGGCCAGTTTGTCGGTCGGGTTGAAGGGCTGATGCGGTACGCCGGCGGGAATGTAGACGTAGTCACCTTGCTCGACATGATCGAGAAATTCGAGGTTGGGGCCGTGGTAGAACGAGGTCGAGCCTTCGAGTTGAAAGATCGCCGTCTCGTGGCTCTCATGATAATGCGGCTTGGCTTTGCCGCCCGGCGGCAAGACCAGCATGTGCATGCAGATGCCCGCTGAGCCGGAACTCTGGGCCGAAACGCCGGCGAAATAGTCCATGCCCTGCTTGCCATGGAAAGCTGCGCCACCCCGGATCACCTTGCACTGCGCCATCGGCTGCCCTCCCTGATGAGGATGGCAGCTTAGCGCGTCGGCTTGCCGATGCTAAGGGGATGCGGAAGCCTCAGGCGATGCGATAGTCACCGGTCTCTAGCGCGGCGGTGGCGGCAGCCAGCGTAGCGTCGCGGTCGAGGCCGTCGACGGGCAGAGCGTTGCGCTCGTAGTTGCCGAGGTCGGCGAATTGTCCATGCAGGTCCCGCACCACGGCAGGGTCGGCCAGGCTGTCGCCGCCGCGGGCGACGCAGCGGGCCACGGCGTCTTCGGCAGAGGTTCGCAGCACGATGTAGTGCAGCGGAACGCCCAGCGCGACAAAGGCGGGCAGCCACCACGGGCGGACCACGCCGTCGAGCGTCACGAAGTAGCCGTGCCGGGCATACTGCCCCGCCACGCTGGCCGCAATCCCGGCGATCATCTGGTTTTGTGCATGCGACTGGGGCAACCACGGCGCGATCAGGCCCTGCTTGATATAGCCCCAGAAGTCGTCGCTATGAAGATGGACCTTGGGCGTGCCGGGCAGGTGGGCCAGCCGCTCCGCCACCGTGGTCTTGCCGGAGCCGGGCGAACCCGACAGCACCAGGATGTGGCCGGCAAACTCATCCAGCATTTCAGGCCTTCCCAAGCACATCGCCGAGGCGGGTGGTCGCGCTGCCGGGCTTGAGCGGCTTTTGCTGGCTTTCATGCGGCACCCAGCCGGAAAGCCAGATGATTTCCAGCGTCGCCCGGATGCGGCCATCGGGATCGCCATCGCGCACAGCGTAGGCATTGGCGGCGGCTGCCAGCAGAGCAGGGGAGGCGAGGCGTCGCGGTCGGTCAACCAGTGGGTTGGTAGCGCCAAGCGCCTTGAGCTCGGCCATCAGCGCAAAGGGGCTTGAATAGCGCACGATGTGTGTTTCGACATCGGCCACCGGCAAAGCGAGCCCGGCGCGCTGCAACAGGGCCCCCGCGTCGCGCACCTGGATCATCGGGGCGACCCGCGCCGTGGCGCCCCCGAACACCAGCGCATCGGCGGCGAGGAATGCTTCCCGCAATTCGGTCAGCGTCTCACCGCCCAATGCCGCAATCATCAACAGGCCGTCGGGAGCAAGGCGCGCCCGCAGCCGGGCGAGATAGCCGGGGACATCGTTGACCGCCTGCAGGTGCAGGATGGAAACGATGAGGTTGAAGTCATCGCCCTGGATCGGGGGCACGTCATCGGGGCCGGCGAAGGCTGCATGCCGCTCGAAGGCAAAGCGGGCGCTGGCGGTCTGGCCGAAGGCGGGGAGCCTCTCGATATCGGGGCCGATAATGGCGGCCCGGGGAAATTCGCGGATCAGCGCGGCCAGCCGCTCTTCCAGGTCCGCCAGCACGAGGTCGGTGACGAAATCACTCGCCTGCTGTCGGCGCGCCAGGTGGCGGGCAATCAGGGCGGTGTCGAAAATGGCGGGCGGCTGGGTCATGATGGTCTTGCGGCCTGACGACGACGTGGCACTATGGCCTTATGGACAGTGAAGCCGGGCTTGTCAAAACCAGCTGGCGCCAGCGTATCGCCCAAGGGGTGCAGCGCGCGGGCAGCCTGCTGCTGGACCTGGCCTATCCGCCGGTCTGCCTCAATTGCGATGCACCGACGGCAACGGCCGACACGCTCTGTTCCAAGTGTTTCAAGGCCTTGCGCCCGATCACCGCGCCGCTCTGCCCGGTGCTCGGCCTGCCCTTTGCGGTCTCGCTGGGACCCGAGACACTGTCGGCCGAGGCGCTGGCCGATCCGCCGCCTTTCGGGCGGGCGCGAGCGGCCGTGATCTATGGCGAGGTGGCCTCCACCATCGTCTCGCGCCTCAAATATGGCGACCGGCCGGAGCTGGCCCGCTTCTGCGCCCGGCTCATGGTTGGCGCCGGGCACCAATTGTGGGCCGACGGCCCCCTGCTCGTGCCGGTGCCGCTCCATCGGGCGCGGCAGCGCGAGCGGCGCTACAACCAGTCGGCGGAACTGGCGCGGCAGGTCGGGCGACTGGGCGGGCTCGAGGTCGATCCCGATCTGGTGCAGCGCATCCGCAAGACGCGGCAGCAGGTGGGCCTGAGCGGCGACGGGCGGCAGCGCAATGTTGCCGGTGCCTTCGCCGTGCACCCCGACGCGCTGGTGCGGACACGGGGCCGGCGGGTGGTCATCATCGACGATGTCTATACCACCGGCGCCACCGTCAAGGCGGTGACGAGAAGCCTGCGCAAGGCCGGCATCGACGCTGTCGACGTCGTGACCTTCGCTCGCGTTGTCATTGGCGCGGACTTGCCCATATAAGAAACAAACCCCTTGTCTCCATTTGAGAAAGCCTGATGGCGAAGATCGAAATCTATACGACCCCGACCTGCCCCTATTGTCACGCCGCCAAGGCGCTGCTGGCCGACAAGGGCGCCGAATATACCGAGATCACGGTGCTCGACCCCAGCCTGCGCGAGGCCATGACCGAGCGTGCCAATGGCCGCCGCACCGTGCCACAGATCTTCATCGATGATGCCCATGTTGGCGGCTATGATGACATGGCGGCGCTCGATCGCCGTGGCGGACTCGATCCGCTGCTCGCCAACTAGCACCAGGCCCAAGCGTCATGAAAATTGCTGCCATCCAGATGCGGTCGGGGCTTGATCCCGAGGCCAATCTCGCCGCCCTCGAGCCCATGCTGGCCGAGGCTGCCGCGGCTGGTGCGCGCTATGTCCTGACGCCCGAAGTCACCATGATCTTCCCGGAAAATCGCGAGCAGTTGGCCAGTGTCGCTGCGCCGTTCGAGGGGCATCCGCAGCTGGCCAGGATCGGTGAGCTGGCCAGGCAGCACGGCATATTCATCCAGATCGGCTCGCTGGCCATTCCACTGCCCGATGGGCGCTTCGCCAACCGTTCGGTGCTGTTCGGACCCGATGGGCGGATCGTCGCCACCTATGACAAGATCCATCTGTTCGATGCCACCATTGCCGGGCTCAATGCCTACCGCGAAAGCGCCACCTATGCCGGGGGTGAGCAGGCGGTGACGGCTGATCTGGGCGAATTCACCCTGGGCATGAGCATCTGCTACGACATGCGCTTCCCCAAGCTCTACAACGCGCTGGCCAATGCCGGTGCCAGCCTGATCGCGGTGCCGGCAGCTTTCACCGTGCCGACGGGGCAAGCGCACTGGCATGTGCTGCTGCGCGCCCGGGCCATCGAAACCGGGTCCTATGTCATCGCCGCAGCGCAGGGCGGGCAGCATGCCAATGGCAGGGCGACCTATGGCCATTCGCTGGTGATCGACCCCTGGGGTCGGGTCATCGCCGAACTCGCGCATGACGAGCCGGGCGTGCTGCTGGCAGAGATTTCTCCCGATCATGTGGTGGACGCACGCGAACGCATTCCGGCGCTGGCCAATGCGCGAAACTTTGCTCTTCCCGAGGCGTTGCAGCACTAGGAAGCCGGCCTATATCTTCGTGCAAGCAACCGAGCCGCATCGGCTCATGAGACTATCGCCTTGATCCAGTATTCGCTTCATTGCTCCAAAGGTCACCGCTACGACGCCTGGTTCAAGAGTGCTGCAGCATTCGACGAACAGCAGGCGCGCGGCATCGTGACCTGTGCGGTATGCGGGGATGGGGCAATAGAAAAAGCGCCGATGGCGCCGGCGGTAGCGCGCACGGACAATGCAAAAGTGTCGCTGAGTTCGGCGCATCCGGACGCCGCCAAATTTCGCGAAATGCTGCGGGCCTACCGGCAGAAGGTCACCAGCGAAGCGGACTATGTCGGCGACAGGTTCGCCGATGAAGCGCGCAAGATTCATTTCGAGGAAGTGGAGGCCCGCGGCATCTATGGCGAAGCGACGCGTGACGAAGTCGCGGCGCTGCTCGATGACGGCGTCGACTTCATGCCGCTGCCGGACCTGCCCGAAGAACACAACTGAGATGCATCGTGAGCCTTTATGAGCGGAGCGAGTTCGATCGGCTGCTGAGCCAACTGCCTGCTGTCACGCTGGTCGACCAGTGGGATGCCCGGATTGCCAAGGTAGGGGGCAAGGTATTCTGCCTGCTGTCGGACCACGAGCCACTGAGGCTGGTCTTCAAGTGTGGCGAAGGCAGCTTCGATATTCTGACGGCGCTGGGTGGCGTGAGCCAGGCGGCCTACTTCGCGAAGCGACAATGGGTGTCGGTGCAGCAGGCGGCGCCGCTGAGCCAGGATGATCTCATTGCCTATATCGGCCGGTCGCACGGGCTGATCGCCGCCGGATTGACCCGGAAGCTGCGTGCTGAACTGGGCATCGCCTGAAATCTAGACTTTCCCGTCGCCATTCCCGGCGCGGGTTTTCCAGCCGCAGGCAAACAAGCGAAAACCGTCTCCCCCGTTTTCGCTGCCTGCTCAATACGGAGACATCAGGATGACCAAACTCGACGCAGCCCTTTCGGGCACGTTTGCCATTGGTGGCGACCTTACGGTCAATCGCCTGGGTTTTGGCGCCATGCGCATTACCGGGCCGGGCATATGGGGACCGCCCGAGAACCCTGAAGAGGCCAAGGCGACGCTGCGCCGTCTGCCTGAACTCAATGTCGATTTCGTCGACACCGCCGAAAGCTATGGCCCCTATGTCAGCGAGGAACTGATCGGGGAGGTGCTGGCGCCTTACGCCAAGGGCACCATCATCGCCACCAAGAGCGGCCTCACCCGCACCGGACCCGATGAATGGCACCAGGTGGGACGTCCCGAATTCCTGCGCCAGGGCGCGATCCTCAGCTTGCGCCGGCTCAAGGTCGATGTGATCGATCTCTGGCAGTTGCACCGCATCGACGGCGAGACGTCGCGCACCGCGCAGTTCGAGGCGATCGCGCAGCTCAAGGCCGACGGCATTATCCGCCATGCTGGTCTCAGCCAGGTGAGCGTCGCTGATATCAAGGAAGCGCAGAAGTACTTCCCGGTGACGACCGTGCAGAACCTCTACAACTTCGCCAACCGCCAGAGCGAGGATGTGCTCGACTATTGCGAGCAGAACGGTATCGGCTTCATCCCATGGTATCCGTTGGCTGGCGGCGACCTGGTCAAGGGCCATGCCGCGGCGCGCGCCATCACCGAAAAGCACCAGGCATCGCCCAGCCAGATCGCGCTGGCCTGGCTGCTCAAGCGCTCGCCGGTGATGCTGCCCATTCCGGGCACCGGCAAGGTCAAGCACCTGGAAGAGAATGTAGCCGCGGCCGCGATAGAGCTGAGCGACGACGATTTCGCCACGCTGGATCGGATTGGTCGGAAGGGGTGAGGAAGGGCCAGGCCCCAAGCCAGTGAACCATTAAGGGGCCGGCGGCGCGTGCAGCGTTGCCGGCCTTCGCGTGTCCGGCTGCATTCGATCGCAATGTCGGGGGAGTTAGGGTCGGTTCGATAGGGAGGGTGGAATCCCCGCTATCGAACCTGACCAGACCAGCAGTCTTGGCAGACCGCTGGACGGCTGGGCGGGCATGTAGCACTGGATGGGGTGGTTGTCACGCGATTGTCGTATGCGCCTTGATGCTATCTTCGACCATCGGCCGTCACCCTCGGGCCTGACCCGAGGGGTCTTCACTCGCGGATCGCGACGTCAGTATAGAGCCCTCGGGTCAAGCCCGAGGGTGATGATCTGTGCCGAACTGCGCCGCCACCCTCAATTCCACAGCTTGTCGATCGCCTGCGTATCGCGCACCGCGCCACGGGCGGCTGACGTGGCAAATGCCGCGTAGGCCTTGAGCGAGGTGGTGACGTTGCGCTTGCGCGGATGGGCTGGCTTCCAGCCGAGCTTGTCCTGATCGTGGCGGCGCTGGGTCAGTTCGTCATCGGTCACCAGCAGGGTGATCGTGCGGTTGGGGATGTCGATCTCGATCGTGTCGCCTTCGCGGACGAGGCCGATGGTACCGCCTTCGGCGGCTTCCGGGGAGACGTGGCCGATGGACAGGCCCGAGGTGCCGCCGGAGAAACGCCCGTCGGTCAGCAGCGCGCAGGCTTTGCCGAGGCCCTTGGATTTGAGGTAGCTCGTCGGATAGAGCATTTCCTGCATGCCGGGGCCGCCTCGCGGTCCTTCATAGCGGATGACGAGCACGTCGCCTTCCTTGATCTGGTTGGAGAGGATCGCCTTGACCGTGTCGTCCTGGCTCTCGAACACGCGGGCCGGGCCGGTGAATTTGAGGATCGATTCATCGACGCCAGCCGTCTTCACGATGCAGCCGTCGATGGCGATATTGCCCTTGAGCACGGCGAGGCCGCCATCCTTGGAGAAGGGGGTATCGGCCGAGCGGATGACGCCGTTCTGGCGGTCGAGATCGAGTTCGGCCCAGCGGTTGGATTGGCTAAAGGCCTGCGTGGTGCGCACGCCGCCGGGAGCGGCCATGTAGAAATTGCGCACGGATTCCGAATTGGTGCGGGAGATGTCCCACTTGTCGATGGCGTCGCCCATGGTGGCGGCGTGAACCGTCGGTTCGCTGCGGTTGATCAGGCCAGCGCGATCGAGCTGGCCGAGAATGGCAAAGATGCCGCCGGCGCGGTGCACGTCTTCCATATGCACGTCCGACTTGGCGGGCGCGACCTTGGACAGCACGGGGACCTTGAGGCTCAAACGGTTGATGTCGTCCATGGTGAAATCGACGCCGCCTTCATGGGCGGCGGCCAGGATATGCAGCACCGTATTGGTCGAGCCGCCCATGGAGATGTCGAGCGCCATGGCGTTTTCGAATGCTGCCTTGGTGGCGATGGAGCGCGGCAGCACCGAGGCGTCTTCCTGCTCGTACCAGCGGCGGGCCAGGTCGACGATCAGGTGGCCGGCTTCCTGGAACAGGCGCTTGCGGTCGGAATGGGTGGCCAGCGTCGAGCCGTTACCGGGCAGCGACAGGCCCAGGGCTTCGGTGAGGCAGTTCATCGAATTGGCGGTGAACATGCCCGAGCAGGAGCCGCAGGTGGGGCAGGCGGCTTCTTCGACCGCCTGCACTTCCTCATCCGAATAATGGTCGTCGGCCGCCATCACCATGGCGTCGACCAGGTCTAGCGCCTGCAGCTTGCCCTTGAGCATGGCCTTGCCGGCCTCCATCGGGCCGCCGGACACGAAGACAACAGGGATATTTTAAGTAGCGATGTAAAAAAGGTTTCGATCAATAGCAAGACTGGTGAAGTATATTTTGCTACGTCCAGGGGCATTTGCTCATTTCGGGGTGCTGCTACTGAAGGCGGGCAAACGAATTCAAATGTCCTTGTATTTCCAAACCCGGTTCCGCCAGGTTATAGTGGAACGATCGCTATTCGGGGCATTGCTGAAAACTCGATCGTAAAGATCACCGAGCTTGATGGACGACTGGTTTACCAAACGAAGGCACTCGGCGGGCAAGCTGTTTGGGATGGCAAAGATTATAAGGGTCGACAAA
>CBFGMY010000039.1:0-24388 GCA_965650055.1 uncultured Devosia sp. | reverse complement strand
CCAGCAGCGCGCGGTAGAATTCGAGCACCGAGCCATCCACCCCATCCTGGGTATCGACGGCATGCAGCAGGTGCTCAGCCGGCACCGGCAGCCAGGTGCGGTTGGCGGTGGAGAAGGCGCCATTGGCCGCATGGGCCTGCCAGACCATGGGCGTGCGGCACCCGTCGCGGCCCTTGAACTGCGGCCAGAATTCGATGCCATAGGGATCGACCAGGTCCTCGAAGGCCAGTTCGGCTTCCTTGAGGCCCAGTTCCTCGCCCTGGTAGAGGCAGACGGAGCCGCGCATGCAGAGAATCAGGGTGGCGGCGAGGCGGGTGAAGGCTGCTTCCTGGCCGTGCGTGGCCCAGCGGCTCACATGGCGCACCACGTCGTGGTTGGAAAAGGCGAGGCAGATCCAGCCATCGGGCGCCCCGGCCTCGGTGGCGGCGATGGATGTCTTGAAATGCCCGGCGGAGAATTCGCCGCCCAGGTAATCAAAGGTATAGGCCATGTGCAGCCGGTCATCGCCCGAGGTGTACTGGGCCATGATGGCAAGCTGGTGCTGGCTGTCGCCGATCTCGCCGACGGTCGTCGTGCCCGGATATTCGTCCATCATGGCGCGCAGCCGCTTGAGAAAATCGAGGTTTTCCGGGCGCGACTTGTCGAACAGGTGCTCCTGGAAATTGTAAGGATTCACGGCCGGCGCGGTCGAGGCGTTGAAGTCCTCGGGCTTGACCACGGGGTTGGATTCCAGCCCCGTCGAGTGGAAGTAGAAATTGACAGTATCGAGCCGGAAGCCGTCGACGCCGCGTTCCAGCCAGAAGCGCATGTCGCCGAGCAGGGCTTCCTGCACATCGGGATTGTGGAAGTTGAGGTCAGGCTGAGAGACCAGGAAATTGTGCATGTAGTATTGCATGCGCCTGCTATCCCACTGCCAGGCGGAGCCGCCGAAGATAGAGAGCCAGTTGTTGGGCGGCGTGCCATCGGGCTTGGGATCGGCCCAGACATACCAGTCGGCCCGCGGATTGGTGCGCGACTGCCGGCTCTCGGCGAACCAGGCATGCTTGTCGGAGGAGTGGCTGATCACCTGGTCGATGATCACCTTGAGCCCCAGCGAATGAGCCTTCTGCACCAGGCGATCGAAGTCCTCGAGCGTGCCGAAACTGGGATCGATGCCGCGATAGTCGGAGACGTCGTAGCCGAAATCCTTCATCGGGCTGGTGAAGACCGGCGACAGCCAGATGGCGTCGACACCCAGGTCGGCGACATAGTCGAGACGGCTGGTAATGCCGACAAGGTCGCCGACGCCATCGCCGTTCTGGTCCTGATAGGAGCGCGGATAGATCTGGTAGATCACCGCCCCGCGCCACCAGTCCCGATCAACAGTGGTTTCGTCCGACGTCTTCGGCTCGGTCATCAGCGAAGTGGCAGTCATTGAAAACTCCGGGAACTGAGGGCGTATCAGGCCGCGCCGTGGCAGCGCTTGTATTTAAGGCCTGACCCGCAGGGGCATGGATCGTTGCGGCCGACCGCGGTGCTGCGAACAGGGCTTTGCGGTGCGGTCAGGCGATGGGCACGATAGAGCGTCGCGACAATTTCGGGAATGATCTGCGGCGCGTCCTGGATAAAGGCAGCATATTCGGGATCGTTCCGTTCAGCCTCGTCTACGCTCGGATCGAGGGAGCCAAGCAGGGATACGATGGCAAAGGCCGCTTCCTGGGCCTGCGATTCCTGGTGGCTATTGAGCAGCTTCTGCCAGGCCGCGAGGCGCAGTCCCATGGCCGCCTCGAAGCCCATGATCCAGATTTCCCAGAGCACGTCGGTCTCGTCGTCGTCATCGACTTCGTAGAGCGGCTCATAGTGCGCTTCGGTCAGTTCGGCGTTGATCTCGTCGTAGCGGGCCGTGACCAGCGCGATGAGTTCGGCCTGATCGACCGCGGGCACGTCGAATTCCTCGCCGCCCCAGACCAGTGGCAGCCATTCGTCCTGGGGAATGGGTTCAGGGGCGGTGGCCACGCCGCAGAGAAAGCCGTCGAGCTGGCTCAGCGTCATGCCGTCATCGCCAAGCTCGATCAGCATGCCATCCAGGCGGAGCTGGCTTTCAGAAAGTTCGGCAAGTTCGTCCACGGGCAGTCCGATCAGCGGGAGGGCATGTCATCCATGCTCTGCCCTCCCGCCGTCGCAAAAGCAACGGGCTCAACGCGTATTGTGCAGCAGCCCCTGGAAGGCGCGGTAGCTGGATTTGGGCGTGCGGGCCTGCGTCTGGTAATCGACATGCACGATGCCGAAGCGCTTGTTGTAGCCCTCGGCCCATTCGTAATTGTCGAGCAGCGACCAGGCGAAATAGCCGCGCACGTCGGCGCCCTGCTCGCGGGCCGTCAGCACGGCCTTGAGGTGGTCGTCGTAGTATTTCACCCGCCGCGGATCGTCGTCGCCCTCGACCTCGGCCATACCGTTCTCGGTCACGTAGAGCGGGATCTTGGTATAGTCGTTGGAGACGCGCACCAGCAGGTCGCTGAGGCCCTTGGGGTAGATCTCCCAGCCGATATCGGTCTTTTCGAGCGGACCCTTGACCTGCTCGATCGGGTTCCCGCTGCCCGGCTCGCCAGCCTTGTAGAGGCCGCGCGTATAGTAGTTGATGCCCAGCCAATCGAGGGGGCGGGACACCACTTCCATGTCGCTCTGGTAGCCCTTGGGCAGGTGGTCGCCCAGCCAGTTGGTGACGACTTCGGGATACTGCCCCTTGAGCACGCCACCGAGATACCAGCGGTTGAACAGGGCATCGCCCAGATCCATGGCGGCCAGGTCCTCCGGCTTGTCGGAGGCGGCCTCGGACTTTTCGAGGTTGAGCACGATGCCCAGATTCTTCGCCCCGTTGGCGCGCAGCGCATCGATGGCAGTGCCGTGGGCGAACAGCACATGGTGCATGGCGCGGGCGGCGGCGCGGATATCGCGGTAGCCGGGCGCATGGATGCCCTGATAGTGGCTGAGGAAAGCGACGCACCAGGGTTCGTTGATGGTGGCCGTGGCATGCAGGCGATCGCCGAACTTCTGGGCAACCAGCGCGGCATAGTCGGCGAACCAGCCTGATATATCGCGGTTCATCCAGCCGCCCTTGTCCTGCAGCGCCGAAGGCAGGTCCCAGTGATAGAGCGTGGCATAGGGCTTGATGCCGCGTTCGAGCATGCCATCGAGCAGGCGATCGTAGAAGTCGATACCAGCTTGATTGACGGCCCCGGTGCCTTCGGGGATCAGTCGCGGCCAGGCGAAGGAGAAGCGGTAGCTGTCGAAGCCGCCGTCGCGGATGAGGTCGAGGTCAGCAGGCCATAGCTCGTAGTGATTGCAGGCGTTGAGGCCCGTATCGCCATTGTGGACATTGCCTGCCGTGGACGAGAAGCTGTCCCAGATGGAGGGGCCGCGACCATCGCGCTGGCCGCCTTCGATCTGGTAGGCGGCCGTCGCCACGCCAAAGGTGAAACCCGGACCGAAGTCCTTGCGGTCGATTGAGAACATAAAGGCTCCTCTGGCCGGCATTTCGCCGTGGTTAGGCTAAGCCGAATAGCCGATGCAATCGATTTACGCAATCGATTGCAGCGGACCTGGCCTAACGCCGCAGCCCTGGCGTATTGGCCAGAATTTGGCGGGCAACAGCACGGAACGCCTCGGCCTCCGGGCCAGTTGCGGCAGTCGCAACCGGCGGTCGCCCCGCGTCGGAGCCTTCGCGGATGGCCATGACCAGCGGGATGGCGCCGAGGAAGGCCATGTTCATCTCCGCCGCCGCCCGCTCGGCCCCGCCGGAGCCGAAAATGTCGTAGCGGGTCCCGGTATCGGGCGCGATGAAGTAGCTCATGTTTTCAACGAGGCCGAGGATCGGCACGCCAAAGCGCGGCAGCATGTCGATGGCCTTCTTGGCATCGATCAGCGCCAGATCCTGTGGGGTCGAGACGATGACGACGCCATCGACCTCGGCCTGCTGGAACAGCGAAATGTGGATGTCGCCCGTGCCCGGCGGCAGGTCGATGACCAGAATGTCGAGATTACCCCAATCGGTTTCGCGCAAGAGCTGCCGGAGGGCCGACGTCGCCATAGGGCCGCGCCAGACCACGGCCTGATCCTTGGTCAGCATGGAGCCGATGGACATGGCCTTGAGGCCAAAGGCCTCGTGGGGGCTGAAAATGCCGTCATCGCGCACCGCCGGCTGGCCTTCGAGGCCAAGCAGCTTGGGGATGGAGGGGCCATAGAGGTCGGCATCGAGAATGCCGACGCGCAAGCCCTCGGCCTGCAGCGCCAATGCAATATTCACGGCAGTGGTGGATTTCCCGACACCGCCCTTGCCCGAGCCCACGGCGATGATGTGCTTGATGCCGGGCACCGGCGTCTTGCCGGCCGGAACGGGCTTGCCATGCGAGAAGGTGGGGCCGGCCTTGGCGGGCGGCTTGCCTGATGTCAGCGACACCATGATCTTGCGGGTGCCAGCCACCTTTTGCGCCGCGACGACGGCCTGCTCGCGGGCGGGGCCGAACGCGGCCTCCATGCCGGGCGCGACCGCGATGGCAAAGGCCACCGCGCCCGATGTGACGATGATGTCGGACAGGCCACCATAGCCCGCAAGGTCACCGCCGCCGGGAATTTCCACGGCAGAGAGGGCGGACTTGATGGCGGCGGCGAGTTCAGTATCGGCCATAGTCAGTTCCCTCTTCCCTCTCCCCGTGAGGGAGAGGGTGGATTGGCCGCAGGCCAAGACGGGTGAGGGGTCGCTGCCGAGGCCGCGAACGCGGAGGGATCGCAGACCCCTCATCCGCCCCTTCGGGGCACCTTCTCCCTCAAGGGGAGAAGGACGCTAGAGGATCGACTGGCCGGTGGCCTTCCAGTCCTTGAGGAAGCCCTCGATGCCCGCATTGGTCAGCGGGTGGTTGGCCAGCTTGCGGATCACGTCGGGCGGAATGGTGGCAACATCCGAACCGGCCAGCGCGACCTGGGTCACGTGGTTGGCCGAGCGGATCGAAGCGGCCAGGATCTGGGTGTCGAAAGCATAGTTGTCATAGATGACGCGGATGTTTTCGATCAGCTCGACACCGTCGAGGTTGATGTCATCGAGGCGGCCGAGGAAGGGCGAGATATAGGTCGCGCCGACCTTGGCGGCGAGCAGCGCCTGGTTGGCCGAGAAGCACAGCGTGACGTTGGTCTTGATGCCCTTGTCATGGAAGTACTTGGTGGCCTTGAGGCCGTTGAGCGTCAGCGGCAGCTTGATGACGACGTTGTCGGCGATCTTGGCCAGGTGCTCGCCCTCGGCGACCATGCCCTCATATTCGAGGCTGGCGACTTCGGCCGAAACCGGGCCGGGAACGATGGAGGTAATCTCCTTGATCACTTCCTTGAAGTCACGGCCCGACTTGGCGATCAGCGACGGGTTGGTGGTCACGCCGTCGAGGAGGCCGGTCTCGTAGAGCTCCTTGATGTCCTTGATTTCCGCAGTATCGACGAAGAACTTCATGGTTCCCTCCTTTGTGCCTTCAGGCAAGATGTAGCACGGCAAAGCCTTGCCGCAAGGTCAATCGCCAGAGCTATTTGATGGCGTTCAGCAGGGCATCGGCAAGCTCGCCGACGCGATCTTCCGGGATGCCCGCAACGTTGATGCGGCTGTCCCCAATCATATAGATGCCGTTGTTGGCCTTAAGATGTTCGACCACCGAATTTTCGAGGCCCAACAACGAAAACATGCCGCGATGGGCGGCGATGAAATCGAAGTCCTTCGAGTTCGACCGCTGGCGGATGGCCTCGCTCAGCTTCTCGCGCAGCCGGATCATGCGGGCCCGCATCAGGTTGAGTTCGGTCTCCCATTCGGCGCGCAGTTCGGCATCCTCGAGGATGGTGCGGATGATCTCGGCACCATGATCGGGCGGCTGGCTATAGGCGCCGCGGATGATGTTGAGCAGCTGCGACTGGGCGATATCGGCCTGGGCAGCATCCTTGGCGATCAGAATGGCGGCGCCGACGCGTTCGCGATAGAGGCCGAAATTCTTGCTGCCGGAGAAAGCGATGAGCGCTTCGGGAACCGAGGCAATGACCTTGCGCGTGCCATAGGCGTCTTCAAGCAGGCCATCGCCGAAGCCGAGATAGGCCAGGTCGATGAACGGCAAGGCACCCGTGCGGGCGAGGCTTGCGGCAACCTTGTCCCATTGATCGGGCGTCAGATTTGCGCCGGTCGGGTTGTGGCAGCAACCATGCAGCAGGACGATGTCGTCCTTGCCCAGGCCATCGAGCGCCGCCAGCATCTGCTCGAACCGGACGCCACGCGTCTCGGTGTCGAAATAGGGATAGGTCTTGACCTTCAGGCCGGAATTTTCGGCGATCGGGTTGTGGTTAGGCCAGGTCGGGTCGGAGACCCAGACCGTCGCGCCAGGGCGGGCGCGGTTGACCAGCTGCATCAGCACCCAGAGCGAGCCGGTGCCGCCCGGTGCCTGGGCGATGCGGACCCTGCTGCGATCGACGCTATCGGCCAGAGCCAGGTCGAGCACGGCGGCGCCATAGCCCTTGTTGCCGGCGATACCCAGGTAAGTCTTGGTCTTTTCGTTCTGAAGGATACGCTGCTCGGCCTTGCGGACGGCAGACATGACCGCAGTGACGCCCTGCTCGTCTTTATAGACCCCGACGCCCAGGTCGATCTTGGTGGGACGCGGATCGGCCGCGTATTCGCCCATGAGCGCCAGGATCTTGTCGCCGGGGGCCTTGGTCAGGGTCTCGAACATGTCTGGAGTCGTTCCGGTGGGAAGGCGGGGTTGTTATAGGCGGCGGCGGTAATTTTGCAATCGGCAAAAAGTCAGCGCTTGAGGCCGGTTTTGTCGAGTTCTGTCAGCAATTGCGGAATGATTTCAAAGAGATCGCCGATCAATGCGACGTCGGCGAGCTTGACCAGCGGCGCTTCGGGATCGGTGTTGATGGCGACGATCTTCTTGGCGCCCTGGATGCCGGCGAGATGCTGCAGAGCGCCTGATATGCCGATGGCGATGTAGAGATCGGGGGCGATGATCTTGCCGGTCTGGCCGACCTGCCAGTCATTGGGGGCGTAGCCGGCGTCGACCGCGGCGCGGGTGGCGCCGATGGCGGCGCCGAGCTTTTTGGCCAGGGATTCAATGAGCTGGAACTTCTCGGCGGAGCCGAGCGCAATGCCACCGCCAACAACGATCTGGGCGGTGGCGAGATCGGGCGTGTCGCTTTCGGTACGGTGTTCCGCGATCAGCTTTGCGGCGGAAACCACCTTGATATCAACGGCTTCGATCGGGGCATTGTTGCCACCGGCAGCGGCGCGGAAGGCCGAGGCACGGATGGTGAGGATGTGTCTGGGCTGATTGTCGGTGACGGTCTGTAGGGCATTGCCGGCATAGATGGGGCGCTCGAACCTGTTGGGCCCGAGAATTTTGACCACGTCGGTGACGGGCATCAGATCGAGCCTGGCCGCGAGGCGGGGCATTCGATCCTTACCAACACTCCCGGCGGATTGGACAACATAGTGATAGCCGGAAGCCAGCGTTTCGATGACGGATGTATCGCTGTCGGATGCGGAAACGCCGTTGGCCACCAGCACCTTGGTGATGCTGGAGAGCTTGGCGGCCTCAATCGCGACGGTGTCGGTGTTTTCGCCGATGACCAGGAGATCAATCGGGCCGAGTTCGGCGACCGCGCCAACGACACGGGCGGTGGCCGGCGAGAGCTGGCCGAGATCGTGATCGGCGATAACCAGCACGCTCATCACAGCGCCTCCATCTGGGCGACTTCGGCGGCGATGAAGGCGGCCAGTTCGGCGACCGAGGCCACGGTCTTTCCTGCCACACGTTCGGCAGGCGGGGATATCTTTTCAGTCACCAGTCGCGGGGTGAGATCGACGCCGAATTCAGCGGCCGGGCGGATAGCCAGCGGCTTGGAGCGCGCCTTCATCACCATGGGGAGCGCAGCGTTGCGCGGAGTGTTGAGACGCAGGTCGGCCGTGACAATCGCCGGCAGCGGGATGGCGATGGTCTGGCGACCGGAATCGACCTCGCGGGTCACTTCGATTCCGTTGCCAACGATCTTGATCTCGGAGGCAAAGGTGGCCTGCGGGCGATCGGTGAGTGCGGCGAGCATCTGGCCGACATGGTTGCTGTCATCGTCCACCGCCTGCTTGCCCAGCAGCACGATGTCCGGATTTTCCTCGGCGACCACCTTGGCCAGGAGCTTGGCTATGGCAAGGGTTTCGAGCTCGGCATCGGTTTCGACAAGGATGCCGCGATGGGCGCCCATGGCCAGGGCCGTCAGAATGACGTCATTGGCCGCCTTGGGCCCGATGGAGACGATGACGATCTCATCGCCATGTCCGGCCTCGCCCAGCTGTACCGCAGCTTCCACGGCGTGCTTGCAAAACGGGTTCATCGACATACGAACGCCCGCCGTCTCGACGCCCGACCCATCGGGGCGGACACGGATGCGAACGTTGTGATCGACGACCCGCTTGATGGCGACCAGGATTTTCATGGGCTCTCCGGCAAGTTGCCGGTGTCATGGCAAAAATGGCCGACACGGGCAAGCCGCGGGCGGGGAAATTTGGGCTAGGGCCGGCCAGATTGTTGGAAAGCGGTGCTGGCGCTATTCCCGCCCGATGCTGATGTTGATGCCCTGTTCGCTGCAAACGTCATAGGGGATGGTCGCGGGGGCAATCTCGGTTTCCGAGAACAGGACACGGATGCTGGTGGAGCACGCATTCCCTTCCATATTCACCTCGTAATAGGTGATGCCGTCCTTGGTGCCGACGCGGCGGATCTGGCCGTTATCGACGGTGATCTTGAAAATGTTGCCGTTCGCCTCGCCCGAGAGCAGCATCGGCAGGGCATAGGTGGCGGCAGCGGCCGATTGAGGATAAGCCACGAGGGCCGCAAGAACACACGCGGCGGCAGAAGACAATTTTGTTAGACGCATCAATCTACTCCATAATGCGCTACTACTGGCCGACGCCGCGAAACCTGTCCATAGGTACGGTCATTGCCAGCCAGATCATGGTTGACGCGGCGGATTGGGACAGTGACACTGACCCAGACTGAGACTGCTTCGGAACTGCCAATGCCCGTATTGAACCGCATCGCCGAATTTCATGAGGACATCGCCGGCTGGCGGCGGGATTTTCATGCGCATCCGGAGCTGCTTTACGACGTGGTGCGGACGGCCGGGGTGGTGGAGCAGAAGCTGCGCGAATTCGGCGTCGACGAGATTGTCACCGGTATCGGTCGCACGGGCGTTGTCGGCATCATCAATGGGCGCAGCAATGCCAGCGGGCGCACCATCGGGCTGCGCGCCGACATGGATGCGCTGCCGGTGACCGAGAAGACCGGCAAGGACTATGCCTCCACTGTTTCGGGCAAGATGCATGCCTGCGGCCATGACGGGCATACCGCCATGCTGCTGGGCGCGGCCAAGTACCTCTGCGAAACGCGCAATTTCGACGGGCGGATCGCTGTGATCTTCCAGCCGGCGGAGGAAGGCGGGGCGGGCGGCAAGGCCATGCTCGATGACGGCCTTGTCGCGCGGTTTTCCATCGACGAATTCTACGGCATGCATAACTGGCCGGGCATGCCGGCCGGGCATTTCGGCATCCGGCCCGGCGGCATCATGGCGGCGACCGACCGGTTCTATATCGACATTACCGGCCAGGGCGGCCATGCGGCTCGGCCGCAGACCACGATCGACCCCATCATCGTGGCGGCAAACATGATCGTGGGGCTGCAATCGATCGTGTCGCGCAATGTGGACCCGCTGGCCAATGCGGTGCTGTCGGTGACGATGGTGGAGGCCGGCGAAGCCGACAACGTGATTTCGCGGACGGCGAAGATCACCGGGACCGTGCGGACGCTTGATGGTGCCGTGCAGGACCTGATCGAGCAGCGGCTGGCCGATTTCGTGCCGCAATTTGCCAGCAGCTTCGGCGCCGAGGCGACCATCCGCTATGCGCGCGGCTATCCGGTAACGGTCAATGCGCCCGAGCAGGCGGCGTTTGCCGCCGCGGTGGCGCGGGACGTGGTTGGAGCCGAGCGGGTCAACGACGATGTGGCGCCATCGATGGGCGGCGAGGACTTCTCGTTCATGCTCGAGGAGCGCCCGGGGGCCTATATCTTCATCGGCAACGGCGACAGCTCGGAGCTGCATACCAATACCTATGATTTCAATGACGATGTTATTCCGGTGGGCGCGAGCTACTGGGTCAGGCTGGCCGAACGGGCGTTGCCCTTCTCCCCTTGAGGGAGAAGGTGCCCCGAAGGGGCGGATGAGGGGTGCTGCGCCATCCACCAATCGTGAAGCATGGGATGGCGCAGCACCCCTCACCCTGACCATTCTGCTGAACGCAGAATGGTCGTCCCTCTCCCTCAAGGGGAGAGGGTGAGCCAGAGTTTCAATGCAGTCTCTCCTCCCCGTTCTCCTCACCCTGGCGCTTTCCGCCGCCGGTGGTGGCCTGGCTACCCTGCTCGGGCTGCCGGCGGGTTGGCTGATGGGTGGAGCGCTGGCCGTAACTGCGGCGGCGATGGCCGGGGTCAAGGTACACATGCCCAATCGGCTACGGGATGTAGCCTTCGTGCTGATCGGCATGTCGATGGGGGCCAGCGTGGCGCCCGACAGCCTGACCTTGATTGCGAGCTGGCCGGTGAGCCTTGCCGGGCTGGTGCTCGAACTGGTGCTGATCATCACGCTGACCGGCTGGATGCTGTCCCGTTTCTTCAAGCTTGATCCCGGGACGGCCTATCTCAGCTCGTTTCCGGGGCATCTGTCATTCGTGATGGGCATCGCGGCGGCCGGTGTCGGCAATGCCAGGCAGATTGTCATCATCCAGGTCATCCGTATATTGATGCTGACCATTGCGGTGCCCATTGGTGCGGTGTTCCTGCCGATCGACCATTTCACCCCGCCGGCGCCGACCAGCTTTCTCGGCATCTGGCAATTGCTGGGCCTGGCGACGGCCTGTGTCGCGGTGGGGCTGGTGTTCATCCGACTCAAGGTGCCGGCCGGCTTCGTGCTGGGCGCCATGGCGACCGCCACAGTCGCCAAGCTGGGCGGGCTCTATGTCGAGGCCATGCCGACGCCGCTGGTGACGGTGACCTTCATCCTGACCGGAGCGCTGATCGGGTCGCGCTTTGCCGGGATCACGCGGGGCGAGTTCCTGTCGGCCGCCAAGGGCGGCATCATCGCCACGGCAATGACATTGGGCATCGTCACCCTGGTGGCCTATGGGGTGGGCCTGGTCGTCGACATGCCCTATGGGCAGATCTGGCTGGGGCTATCACCGGGGGCGCTTGAGGGGATGGGGGCGCTGGGAATCGCTCTGGGTTATGATACCGCCTTCATCGCGGCGCATCACGTTATCCGGCTGCTGTTGCTCAGTTTTGCCATACCAACCGTCGTGGTGCTGATAAGGCGACGCGAAGCTGTCGCGCGCCGGCGACGCGAGGCCGCCGCAATCGCCAAACACAATGTCCAGACCCTATCGGAGTAACGCAATGATCAAGACAATCGCCCTGGCCCTGATGGCAAGCACAATCGCGGCTACCCCGGCATTGGCCGTCCCGGTCTGCTCGGGCAATTTCGCGCTCGATGACGAGTGGCACACCGAATCCGAACTCAACGACTTCAACCTCGACCTGCTCCGCAGCACCGGCGTGGATGCCGTGCGAACCGAGGTCTGGGGCGGCTGCATCCGCGCCTGGGTGCGGCTGCCCGATGGCAGCGAGGAAATGCAGTTCTACGAGCCGCTCAACCTGCGGCGGGTTGAATAGTCCGCGGGCCAGCCGGCCCCGGCCGACGTGACTAGAAGAAGCAGTAGTCGCCCTGCGCCAGCAGGGCCGTCGTGCCCGCCATCTGGACCATGATCGAACCCGAATGGTCCGGATCGGCCGGGTTGTCGATGCGATAGATCTGCAGAAGCTGATCGTCGCTGGCATAGTGGTCGAAGGTGAGCGTGGCGCCTTCGCCGAAGCCGAAGAAGCTGATGAAATCCTGCTCGCCGGAATCCCAGCCACCGGCACCGCAGAAATCGATGATGTGATCGAAGCGCCCATCGAATTGCCTGGGATCGGCGAGATCCCCGGCCTGGAAAATGAAGGTGTCGTTGCCCAGGCCGCCCTGCACACGGTCGACCCCCTGCCCGCCGGTCAGCTTGTCGTTGCCGGCCTCGCCATGCAGCAGATCATTGCCCGCGCCGCCATTGAGCGAGTCGCCAAAGCGGCTGCCGGAAAGATCGTCATCGCCGCCTTTGGCCGCGACCATGACCCCCTTGCCATAGTCGAAGTAGCGCAGGATATCGGCCTCGTCGCCCAGTGCGACATAGCTTGGGCCATCGGTGGGCGAGGCGACATTGATGGTAACGGTGGCCAGCTGGCTATTGCCCTGGCCATCGGTGGCGCGCACCGTGAAACTGTCTGACCCAACGAAGCCTTCGTCCGGAGAGAACTGGAACTGGTTATTGCTCCAGAAGCTGCCGTGATAATGCGGGCTGCCGATATAGTTGCCCTGGTAGAACGGATAGGGATTGCCGCTGATCTCGGTATCGAGTTCCAGCGTGCCATGGGTGGGGCCATCCACGATTTCGAAGGTCAAGAGGTCAAAATCGGCGTCGCTGGCGAGGAAGTCGATGTCGAAGGTCGACTGGCCCGCCGTAAGATGGACGTTGAGATCAGCGACGACAGGCAGGTCGTTCTCGAATGTGTCGGGCTGCGCCACGCCATCGGCGACGATGATCTGGTGCTCGCCATATTGGGTATTCTCGCCGCTTGAATAGGAATTGGCGCCGCTCCAGGTGACGATGACATCATCGGGCGTGGCCGCTTCGACCGAGACGATTTCCGCCGACAGATAGGCGGCATCGTCCGACAGGGTGCGGATGTAGTTGCCTTCATTGTCGAACAGATATGTGTCGATCTCGGTGTTGATCTGGTACTTGCCGTCGTGGGTGAAGCCGGTGACGGCGAAGAAGCCGTCAAACACGTTCACCGAGGCCAGCTCGACCCAGCCGAAGACGTAATCGGGCAGCGCGCCCTGGGGTTCGGACACGACGCCATCGGGCGTCGTCAGCGTGAAGTAGAAGGCCGTATGCGGCATTGTCCCATCGGTGGGGAGCACGCTCAGCGTGCTGCCATTGCTCAAGGTCGGCATCATGTTCCTCGCGGCGTGTGACGAGAGAGGGCGGCATGGCATGTCAAGACCTGTGGAGGCTAACAGCGGTACCTGGTGCCCTCAACTCGTCAGGCGCAGGCGAGGCTCACTGCTCACGCATAGCTCACCCTGGCCTTGCTGGCGGCCGGAAGCGCGATAAAGGCGTAGCCGTTGGGACCCAGCTTGAGGGTCTTGCCGGCGAGTTCGGCATTCTGCGACACGGTCTCCAGTTCGGCGCCCCGACCGGTGCCCGACAGGTCGACGTCGCGCGCCTCGGGCGACAGGTTGAAGACGCAGAGCAACCCGGTTTCATCCAGCGTGCGGCGGAAGGCCAGCACGGGCTCGGCGGTCCGGAGGAAGGTGATCTCGCCTTCACGCAATGCCGGATGGCTTTTGCGCCAGGCGAGAATGGCGCGATAGAATGCCAGCGTCGAATTGGCATCGGCGTCCTGGCCGGCGACGTTGAGCGCCGATTGCGCGGGTTTGACCGGCAGCCAGGGCGTGCCCGAGGTGAAGCCGTTGGGGGCATCGCCCTGGTCCCATGGAATGGGGGTGCGGCAGCCGTCGCGGCCCTTGTCCTCGGGCCAGAAGCGGATGCCGCGCGGATCGGTCAGTTCCTCGAACAGCAGGTCGGTTTCGGGCAGGCCCAGTTCCTCACCCTGATAGAGGCAGACAGAGCCCTTTAGCGACAGCACCAGGGCCGCCGCCTGGCGGGCCAGCTCGGCGGGGGACTGGCTGAACTTGGCCCAGCGCGTCATGTGGCGGGGCACGTCGTGGTTGGAAAAGCTCCAGCACGGCCAGCCATCGGGGCCGGCCTTGAAGAACTGCTCGATGCATTTGCGGAAATGGGCGGCAGTGAAATCGGGCCCGAGGAAATCGAAGCCGTAGCACATATGCAGGGTATCGCCGCCGGAGGTGTATTCGGCCATCAGCTTGACCGACTTGTGGCTGTCGCCGACCTCGCCCACCGAGGTAGTGCCGGGGAATTCATCGAGCAGCTTGCGCACGCGTTTCAGGAAATCGAGGTTCTCGGGCTGGCTCTTGCTGAACTTGTGCTCCTGCATGTCATAGGGATTCACCGCATAGGCCAGATGCTCGTTCTTGAGCTTGTTGGCCGGGTTGGAGCGCAGCTTCTTGTCGTGGAAATAGTAGTTCACCGTGTCGAGGCGGAAGCCATCGATGCCGCGTTCGAGCCAGAAGCGCATGACGTCGAGCACGGCCTGCTGCACGGCGGGATTGTGGAAATTGAGGTCCGGCTGGCTGGCGAGGAAATTGTGCAGGTAATATTGCCCGCGCGTGGGGTTCCACTCCCAGGCCCGGCCGCCGAACACGGCCGGCCAGTTGTTGGGCGGGGACCCATCGGGCAAGGGATCGGCCCAGACATACCAGTCGGCCTTGGCATTGGTGCGGTTGAGGCGGCTTTCCTGGAACCAGGGATGGAGATCGGAGGTGTGGCTCACCACCTGGTCCATGATGACCTTGAGGCCGCGGGCATGCGCCTGTTCGACCAGGCTGTCGAAATCGTGCAGGGAGCCGAAGAGCGGGTCGACGTCGCGATAGTCGCTGACGTCGTAGCCCATATCGGCCTGGGGCGAGCGGGTGATCGGGGACAGCCAGATGCAGTCGACGCCCAGGCCGGCAATGTGGTCGAGCCGGGCGATGATGCCCGGCAGGTCGCCCACGCCATCGCCATTGCTGTCCTGAAACGAGCGCGGGTAAACCTGATAAATCACTCCGCCGCGCCACCACTCGGTCATGCCGTGTCTCCTTGTTGGTGGCGGCAGGCTAGCGGGTCGCTGCGCGGAAAGGAATCCGCGACGGTGCAGGAAAGGCATGCGCCGCGTCGAAATCGGTCGAGGGCGCTCGTCGTGTGTGCAGGGAGCAACAGGAGACGACCATGGTACATGTATTGCGCGCGGCGGACCGGCCACAGGCCAAGAGCCGGACAATCCGGTTCGAGGGCGCGGCCTATGGCACCGATATCTCGTTCTTTGCCATGGACAACGAGCCCGGCCAGGGACCGGGACTCCATATCCATCCCTATCCCGAGACCTGGGTGGTGCATTCGGGCCGGGCGCGGATCGTGGCGGGAGACCAGGTGTTCGAGGTTGGACCCGGCGATATCGCCGTGGTGCCAGGTGGCGTGCCGCACAAATTCACCAATATCGGGGATGAGCGGCTGGTGATCTTCTGCGTGCACCAGGCGGGGACGATGGTGCAGGAGGACCTGGAATAGCTAGCGAGGTACGCCAGTCCAAGCATGCATCATTCCAGGAAGTCGATGTACAGGAATTCCTCGGGCCAGGAATATCTCGCGCATTATTCCTTCGGCAGCCTGCAAGGCATTGGCAGCTTCGTCCGGTCCAAGGTCGTCGTATACTTGGGTGTCAGCCAGTCCCTCGATACCAAATCCTGGCCCGTCAAATGACGAGTGACTTGAGGTGAAGTGCATCAGGGCGTTTCGACGCTCGCGAACTGATCGGAAGGCGACAGCAGCTGGTGCGTCAGGAGGAACTCCCCTGCCAAATACCGCGCTAGGCCATTCCTTCAATTTCAGTCCAATTTGCTTTCGAGACTCAAGATCCGCCAATATTCGCTCACGATGCTCGATAAACTCCGACTCGCTCACGACAACTCGAAAGTACACGTTTAGAAATGCCTCCACTATCGTCACTGACATCATCACGGCCAGAGCGGTGAATTGCCGCCGCTCACCATCGTCGGCGGTGGCAGAGACCTGCTGCACTAGTCGACGCAGCGCCTGGAAATACTCCCACACGATCCTATTCGGACTCGACAACGCCATCACACCACCGCGCTGATCAGGGGGTCGCCGGCGAAGTGGGCTTCGAGGTTGGCGACCAGCAGGGCGCCCATCGCGTCGCGGGTTTGCGCCGTGGCGCTGCCCTGGTGGGGGCTGAGCACGACATTGTCGAGGGCGAGGAAACCCTGGGGAACCTGGGGCTCGTTTTCGAACACGTCGAGTGCAGCGCCGCCGAGGCCGCCATTCTGCAGCAGTTCGAGCATGGCCGGCTCATCGACCAAGGTGCCGCGGGCAACGTTGACCAGCATGCCTTTCGGGCCGAGGGCGGTGAGGACCTCGCGGGAGACGATGCGCTCGGTGCCCTTGCCGCCGGGGGCGATGATGACCAGCCAGTCGCAGTCGCGCGCCATGTCGGTGAGGTTGTCGTAGAAGATATGCGGCTCGGATTGCTGGCGCTTGCGGCCGTGATAGACGACCCGCATCTTCATGGCCTGGGCTCTGACGGCAATCTCCTTGCCGATGCGACCGAGGCCGAGAATGCCGACCGTCTTGCCGGTCAGCTCGGAAAAGAGCGGCATGGAGCCGGCGGGCCACTTGCCCTGCCGCACATATTGATCGCCCTGCGGGATGCGGCGGGCCAGCGCGATCATCAGGCCGATGGTGAGTTCGGCCACGGCATCGTTGAGCACGTTGGGCGTGTTGGTGACGCGGATGTTGCGGGCCTTGGCGGACTTGGTGTCGATATTGTCGTAGCCGACGCCGAAGCTGGCGATGATTTCGAGATTGGGCAGCGCATCCATGAGATCGGCCTGCACGCCGGAGCCCGCATGGGCGCGGATGCGTGCGCCGTTGGCGGCGAGCCAGGCGGCCTTGTCGGCCTGCTCATGCAGCTTGTGCACGGTATAGCGCTCGGCCAGGGCTGCTTCGCAGCCGGCGAGCAGCTTGCCGGTTTGCAGGATCTCGATGGACTTGTCGGTCATTCGGCAGGACTCGCAATTCTTGTATGGCAGGCACCATAAAGGGAGAGGTGAGGTGCACAACCCCTCTTCCGCCCTTCGGGTGCAGGGAGGCCACCAATGCGGCTTGCCGAGGCCACATAAAAGTGTAGCAATGTGAAGGCGATGGGACGAGCCGTATTACCACTCGGAGCATAATGGCCGACACGAAGCCGTTCGATGAAATGTACAATGCGGATGGTTCAGTCCGCGAACCTTATCGGGCGCTGGCCCAGTGGCTCGAGGAACAACCGGACAAAGCGCTGACGCTGATGCAGTCCGATGCCGAGGCGATCTTTCGCAAGCTGGGCATCACCTTCGCCGTCTATGGCTCGGAGGAAGGCACCGAAAAGGTCATTCCCTTCGACGTCATTCCCCGCATCATCGCGGCGCAGGAATGGCGCAAGCTTTCCAAGGGCATCGAGCAGCGGGTCAAGGCGCTCAATGCGTTCCTCTATGACATCTATCACCGCCAGGAGATCCTCAAGGCCGGGCGGATTCCGGAAAAGCTGATCCTGCAGAATTCGGCCTTTGCGCCCGAGATGATGGGGCTGGAGCCGGCCAAGGGCGTCTATGCCCATATTATCGGCGTCGACATCGTGCGGGTCGGGCCTGACGAATTCTATGTGCTGGAAGACAATCTGCGCACACCCTCGGGCGTCAGCTACATGCTGGAAGACCGCGAGGCGATGATGATGCTGGCGCCGGACCTGTTCCAGCGCAGCAAGGTGGCGCCGGTCGAAAACTACCCCGAAAACCTGCGGCGGACGCTAGAAAGCGTGGCGCCGGCGGGGGCCGGTCGCGCGCCCAATATCGTGGTTCTGACGCCGGGCATCTACAACTCGGCCTATTTCGAGCATTCGTTCCTGGCCGACCAGATGGGCGCGACGCTGTGCGAAGGTCCCGACCTCTTCGTCGATGGCGGCAAGGTCTACATGCGGACCACCACCGGCCCCGAACGGGTCGACGTGATCTACCGCCGCATCGACGACGACTATCTCGATCCGCTGACCTTCCGCCCCGATTCCATGCTGGGCGTGCCGGGCCTGTTCAATGCCTATCGCGCCGGCAATGTGACGCTGGTCAACGCGCCGGGCACCGGGATTGCCGACGACAAGGCCGTCTATACCTATGTGCCCGAGATCGTCGAATTCTATCTCGGCGAGAAGGCGCTGCTGCAGAATGTGCCGACCTATAATTGCACCGACGAGGAGCAGCGCAACTGGGTGCTGGCCAATATCGCCGACCTGGTGGTCAAGGAAGTCCACGGCTCGGGCGGCTATGGCATGATGGTGGGGCCGACGTCGAACAAGGCCATGCATGCCGAATTCCGCAAGAAGATCGAGGCGCGGCCGGACAATTACATTGTGCAGCCGACGCTGGCGCTCTCCACCTGCCCCACTTACGTCAATGCCGGCATCGCCCCGCGCCATGTGGACCTACGGCCGTATGTGCTGGTCGGCGACGAGGTGCGCATCACGCCCGGCGGGCTGACCCGCGTGGCGCTGAAGAAGGGGTCGCTGGTGGTGAACTCGTCGCAGGGTGGCGGGACGAAAGATACGTGGGTGCTGGAAGATTGATGATGGAAGCCAGCACGTTGAGTTTGCCGACAGATACCCCCACCCTCACTCCCTCCCCACAAGAGGGAGGGAAGCCTGCTCCGAACCTGCGGAAGCATGGAGATGAACTCAGGCGTCACAGCCATCGCCTCCCTCCCCTCGATGGGGAGGGATCGAGGGTGGGGTGGGGCCAAGCACTCGATGGCGCGACGGGGAGCGTCCGCCCATGAGTATGCTCGGACGCACAGCACAAAACCTCTATTGGCTTTCCCGCTATGTCGAGCGGGCCGAGAATATGGCCCGGCTGCTCGAGGTGGGTTATCGCATGTCGCTCACCAGCCGGCGTGAAGGCGGCGCCAGCGAGCATCTGATGAGCATGATGCAGGCGGCGGAGGTCGACGAGGACTTCGCCAAAAAGGGCCGGCCGGCCGATGTCGACACGGTCGCCCATTTCATGATGTTCGACCCGGATAATCCGAGCTCGGTGTTCAATTGCCTCATGGCGGCACGCACCAATGCGCGCACCGTGCGCACGGCCATTACCAGCGACATGTGGGAAACGCTCAATGGGGCCTGGCTGCATTTCAGCCAGATCAAGCCGCGCGACGTGCGCGGGGCCAAGCTCCTCGAACTGCTGGAATGGGTGACCCATCTCAGCCACGAATTCCGCGGCGCGCTGCTCGGCACGATCCTGCGCGATGACGGCTATGCGTTTCTCCAGGCGGGCAATTTCGTCGAGCGGGCGGACAATACGGCGCGCATTCTCGACATGAAGTATTACGTGCTGCTGCCGCGGGCCAAGATGGTCGGCGGGGATCTCGATATCCAGCAGTGGTCGCTGATCCTGCGGGCGGCATCGGCGCATCTGAGTTATCGCCACGTCTATCACGACCGCTACAAGGCCCATAACATCGCCGATTTCCTGATCCTGCGGCCGGAAATGCCCCGCTCGCTGATCTACTGCGCCCGCTTCATCGAAGCGCAGGTGCAAACGCTGGGCGAGTTCTATGGCAAGCAGCAGGTGTGCAACGAGGCGGCTGCATCGCTGCGCGCCATGGTCGAGGGCACGACGATGGAAACCATCTTCGCCCATGGATTGCATGAATTCCTGACCGAATTCATCGCGCGGAACAACATCGTCTCCACCTCGCTGTCGGAAAGCTACAACTTCCACTGAGGGACGATCGGGCAGCCCCGATCGCGGACGGGCCGGCTTGCCGGCAGAACACGAGTAACGACATGCGCATTTCCATCCGCCATCAGCTGAGTGTTACCCCGCCGCCCGGAACGGCCAATGCGGTGCTGCAACTGCTGCTGACCCCACAGAGCGGGCCGACGCAAAAGGTCGAGAGCTGGAGTGTCGAAATGGCCGGCATCGGCAATGCCGGGCGCTTCACGGACGCGTTCGGCAACGCCGCGCATCTGGTCAACCAGAGCAAGCCCGAGGGGCCCCTGGTGGTGACAGTCAAGGGCGTGATCCAGACCACTGACAAGCATGGCGTGCTGGGGTTGCTGGGGGGAGAGCCGGTGGCGGCGCTCTACCGCCGGGTCACTGTTCTCGCCAAGGCGCCCGCCGGGCTGCCGTCCAAGTTTCGCGGCGGCAAGAACCGGCTCGACACGCTGCATGGGCTGATGGGCTGGATCGGAGAAGTGCTGGGCACGGCCGAGGAGAAGCCGGTCCAGACACAGATGGGGGCGGATGGTTCGCAGCGACAAAGCCAGGGCGCCGCCGGAAAGGCCCTGCCCCCGCCCGGCGACTATGCCCACGCTTTTATCGGCGCCTGCCGGGCGCTCGACATCCCGGCCCGCTATGTAACAGGCTACCTGGCCCACGCTGAGGACGGGCAACCGGCCTTCCATGCCTGGGCGGAAGCCCATGATGAGCGGCTGGGCTGGATCGGCTTTGACCCGCGCCTGCAGCTTTGCCCGACCGACCGCCATGTGCGGCTGGCCGCGGGCCTCGATGCCCTTGGAGCCCGCCCCATCCGCATGGTGCCCTCCGGCGAAGCGGACGAGCTCGAGGTCAGCGTCGAAGCGGCGGCGTAGGTTAGTCCGATTGTGGTGCTTTTTGCCTTCTCCCCTTGAGGGAGAAGGTGCCCGACGGGCGGATGAGGGGTTCCCTCCGTCAGCATGGAAGCATGGGATAACGCAGCACCCCTCACCCTGGCCTTCCGCTGAACGCGTCAGGCCGTCCCTCTCCCTCAAGGGGAGAGGGGAAGGGAGCACACTGCAAACACTTAGCCATTGCACTTAGTATTTCCGCATGATACTTAGCCTTATGGATAAGCATCAGCAGCTCGACGGCATTTTCCAGGCCCTGGCGGATCCCACGCGCCGGGCGGTGATCGGCCGGCTGGGCCGCGGACCGGCCAGTGTGGGCGAGCTTTCGGCGCCGTTCGACATGGCCCTGCCCTCGTTCATGAAGCACATCCGTGTGCTGGAGGAATCGGGGCTTATCCGCACCAGCAAGACGGGCCGCGTGCGCACCTGCGCGGTGGATCGCGACAGACTGGCGGCGGTGGATGGCTGGCTCAACCAGCAACGGGCGATCTGGGAGAGCCGAACAGACCGGCTGGAACAGTTCGTCACTGATAACAAGGATCAGAAAAAATGACGCTCGACCCCGAACGCGACCTCGAAATCAGCCGCATCATCAAGGCGCCGCGCTCGGCGGTGTGGGACGCCTGGACCCAGCCGGAGCAGTTCGCCAAATGGTGGATCCCCGCCCCGGCCCTGTGCCGGGTGGCCGAGATGGACCTGCGACCCGGCGGGGCGCTGACGACGCTGATCAGCGAGGACGGCGCCGAGTTCGGCCCGCATCTTCGCGCCTGTTATCTCGAAATCGAGGCGGGCCGCCGCATCGTCTTCACCAATGCGCTGGTGGGCGGGTGGCGGCCGGCCGAGCAGCCGTTCATCACGGCCGTGATCACGCTCGATGACCACGACCTGGGCACCGCCTATCGGGCCGTGGTGATGCACAAGGACCCCGAGACGCGCAATACGCATCAGGAGCTGGGCTTCTACGACGGCTGGGGCACGGTGGCGGGGCAGCTAGCTGCATTGGTGGAGGGGTAGGCAGGGAGCGGGCCCACCTATTCTTCTCCCCATCGGGGAGAAGGTGGCGCAGCGCCGGATGAGGGGGAGTTTGTGGTTTGCTCAGGACATTGGGCTGGCCATAGCACCCCCTCACCGACTCGGCTGCGCCGAGCCACCTCTCCCCGATGGGGAGAGGAATAAGGCGCGATCGCGTCAATGCCCCAGGATCAGCAGCCAGATCGAAATCGTCGCGGCTGAGGCGACCGTGGCGATCAGGATGGTGTTGGCGGCGACGCTGACGCCCCTGTTGTAGTAGGTGGCGAAGACATAGACGTTGATGCCCGCCGGCATGGCCGAGAGCAGGATGCCGTAGCGGGCGATGTCCATGGGGACGCGCAGCACCCAGATCATCAGCACATAGGCGATGGCCGGGTGGACGATCAGCTTTATACCAGAGGCGATCAGCGCCTGCTTCCAGTTATCGCTGAGCTTGAACTCGTTCAGCGCGCCGCCAATGCCGAACAGCGCTGCGGGAACCACGGCCGACGCCATCATGGTGAGGAAGGCCTCGGCCGGCTCGATCAGCTTGAGGCCGGAGAAGTAGCCGATCATGCCGGCGGCAATGCCCCAGATCAGCGGATTGGACCCGACGCGCCTGGCCGCGACCAGCAGGGTCCTGCCCAGCGACTGCCCGTCGCGGCGCATCAGTTCCATGGTCACCATGCCCACCGTCAGCAGGATCGCGCCATGCAGGCCAATGATGGACAGGACGACAGGCATTGCCTCGGGGCCATAGGCGCGGCTCATGATGGGCAGGCCGACCAGCACCGTATTGGTGAAGGTGCCCGAAAAGCCCACGGCCACCGACTCGCCCGGCGTGTTGCCGAACACCTTCATGGCAATGACGATGCCGATGACGAAGCAGACGATGGCGCCGAAATAGAACGGCCCGATGATCGCCGGGTTGAACGCCGCGCTGAAATCGCTGGTCAGCAGCGAATGGAACAGCAGGCAGGGCGTGGCGAAATTATTGACGAAGGCGATCAGGCTCTTGATGCCATCGGCCGGAAACATGCGGAAGCGGACGGCCGAATAGCCGAGCGCCATCAGCGCGAATATCGGCGCGATGACGGTGAGGATGGCGAGCATAGCCGGGATTCCGGGGCGGGTGACACAACTGCCCTACAAGCATGGTCGCGCAGGGTCAACTTCGCTCTTGTATGGAAGATGCATTGGTCGTAGATGCTCGAAAAGCGAAACACAAATCTTCCAAAGCGAAATCAGATCGCGTATGAACGAAACCAACGACGGGAGCGAGCATGGCCGGTAGCGACAGCGTGGACATCTTTGTCATCGGCGGTGGCGTCAATGGCGCCAGCGTGGCGCGCGACGCAGTCGGGCGCGGCTATTCGGTCGCTTTGGCCGAGATGAACGACCTGGCCAGCGGCACCTCGTCGGCCGCCACCAAGCTGGTGCATGGTGGGCTCCGTTATCTCGAACATTACGAGTTCCGCCTGGTGCATGAGGCGCTGGCCGAGCGCGAGGTGCTGTGGGCGGAAGCGCCGCATATCATCAAGCCGCTGCGCTTCGTGCTGCCGCATCACAAGGGTCTGCGGCCGGCCATGGTGCTGCGGGCGGGCCTGGCCATGTATGACTATATGGGTGGCCGGCGCCTGTTGCCGCCGACCAAGACGCTCGACCTGACGCGGGATGTCACCGGCAAGCCGCTCAAGCCGGGCTATCGCCTGGGCTTTGAATATTCGGATTGCTGGGTGGACGATGCGCGCTTCGTGGTGCTGAACGCACGCGACGCCGCCGACAAGGGCGCCACCATCCATGTGCGCACCAAGGTCACCAGCGTTCGCCGCGATGCCGGCGGCTGGCTGGTGGAGTTGGACGGCGAGGCGGGGCGGCAGAGTCTGCGGGCCAGGCTGGTGGTCAATGCCGCGGGGCCCTGGGTCGACCAGGTGATCACGGGCACGATGGGCAAGAACGGCGCGCGCAATGTGCGGCTGGTCAAGGGCAGCCATATCGTGGTGCGCAAGCTCTATGACCACGACCGCTGCTACATCTTCCAGAATGCCGATGGCCGCATCATCTTCGCCATTCCCTATGAGGACGATTTCACCCTGATCGGCACGACCGACCAAGACTATCAGGGCGATCCCAAGGACGTGAAGATTTCCGAGGGCGAGACCGATTACCTGCTGGGTGCCGCCAGCGAGTATTTCGCCAAGCCGGTGACGTCAGACCAGATCGCCTGGAGCTATTCGGGCGTGCGGCCGCTGTTCGACGATGGCGCCAGCGCGGCCCAGGAGGCGACGCGCGACTATGTGCTCAAGGTCGATGGCGACGCGGCCACTGGCGCGGCCGTCAATGTCTTCGGCGGCAAGCTGACGACATCGCGGCGGCTGGCCGAGGCGGTGCTGGACAAGATCGAGGGTGTGCTCGGCAAGAAGGGCAAGCCCTGGACCAAGACCAGCCGGCTGCCCGGTGGCGACTTCGAGCCGCTGGCCTTTGACGCCGAAGTGCGGCGGCTGGGCCTGGACTATGCCGGGATGCCGCCTTGCATGCTGCGGCGCATGACGCGGCTCTATGGCACCAGGGCGAGAGTTCTGCTGGGGACGGCCAAGACCACCGGCGATCTTGGCCAGCATTTTGGCGCGGACCTCTATGCCTGCGAAGTCGATTACCTGGTTGCCAATGAATGGGCACGGACGGCACAAGATGTGTTGTGGCGACGGACCAAGCTGGGTCTGCGGGTCGGTGCGAAGGACGTGGCGGCGCTCGAGGGGTATCTGGCGGATAAGGGGCGCTGAAGCGCCAGTCGTCACCCTCCCCCATGCGGGGAGGGATCAAGGGTGGGGGGTGTTTGGCCCGAATATACCGGC
>CBFGMY010000038.1:0-24554 GCA_965650055.1 uncultured Devosia sp. | reverse complement strand
GCACGCCCCCTCCCCCTAGCCCGCTTCTCTCCCTTCGGTTACTTTCGCGCCCTAACCGAGAAGAAGGCGCCCGATCACTATGCAAAGCCTCCTGGTGGCTGTGGATGTGGGCACAGGGAGTGCCCGGGCGGGCGTATTGACCGCGCAGGGTGTGCTGGTCGGGCGGGCCGAACATCCCATCGTGATGAACCGCACCGACGCCAATCACGCCGAGCATGACAGCGAGCAGATCTGGCACGCAGTCTGTGCCGCAGTCCGCGAAGCCATGGCCACCGCCGGAGCCGACCCTACCCATGTCGTCGGCCTCAGCTTCGACGCCACCTGCTCGCTTGTCGTGCGTGATGCGGACGGGCATCCGGTCACCGTATCCACCAACGGCGAGGATAATTGGGACACGGTGGTCTGGCTCGATCATCGCGCTCTGGCTGAAGCCGAGGAGTGCACCGCTACCGGCCATCTGGTCCTCGATTACGCCGGGGGCGTCATGTCCCCGGAAATGGAAGTGCCCAAGCTGATGTGGCTCAAGCGTCATATGCCGAGCACCTGGGCACGCGCGGGCATGATGTTCGATCTGGCCGATTTCCTGTCGTGGAAAGCCACCGGCTCGCTCGCCCGCAGCCAGTCGACCCTCACCTGCAAATGGACCTATCTCGCCCACACCGAAGCCGGCTGGCAGCCCGATTTCCTTGCCAGCGTCGGTCTCGAAGACCTGCTCGACAAGGCCGGCCTACCGCCCGAGGCCAGCCCCGTCGGCAGCGACCTCGGTCCGCTCACCGACACCGCCGCAGCCGACCTCGGGCTGACCTCCACCTGCCGCGTCGGCGCTGGCCTCATCGACGCCCATGCCGGGGCGCTCGGGGTCCTCGGCGCCTTCACGCACGATGTCGATACCATCGACCGGCACCTGGCGCTCATCGCGGGCACCTCCAGCTGCGTCATGGCCCTATCAGCCGAAGACCGCCCCACCGCAGGCGTCTGGGGCCCCTATTTCGGCGCCGTTCTGCCGGGGGTCTGGCTCAATGAAGGTGGCCAGTCCGCCACCGGTGCCCTGCTCGATCATATCATCCGCTGGCATGGCGCCGGCGGCGACCCGACGCCCGAAATGCACCACCGCATCGCCCAGCGCATCGCCGAATTGCGCAAGCGTGAAGGGCTGGCTCTCGCTGAACGCCTGCATGTGCTGCCCGATTTTCATGGCAACCGCTCGCCGCTGGGCGACCCCTTTGCCCTCGGCGTCATTTCCGGCCTGACGCTCGACAGCGATTTTGACTCGCTCTGCCGCCTCTATTGGCGCACCGCCGTCTCGATCGCCCTGGGCGTTCGCCACATCCTGGAAACTCTCAATACCCGCGGCTATGCCATCGATACGCTGCATGTCACCGGCGGCCACACCAAGAATGCGGTGCTGATGGAGCTTTACGCCGACGCCACCGGCTGCACCGTGGTCGAATCCTCGGCCCGCGACGCTACGCTTCTCGGCATGGCCATGGTCGCTGCCACCGCCGCGGGCCTCTATCCCAGCCTCGACGCCGCCTGCATCGCCATGCAGCAAGGCGGCCGCGAACGCGCCCCCGATGCCGCGGCACGGCAGCATTTCGACAAGGACTACCGGATTTTCCTCGAGATGCTGCGGCAAAGGCAGGCCATCGACGCGATGGTGTGAGCGATACTTTGTGCCCCGAAGCCGATAGTCTGCGCCTCCCTCCCCCTTGAGGGGAGGGAATGAGGGTGGGGGTCCCTCTGTTCGTCACTAAACTACCCCCTCCCTCGATCCCTCCCCTCAAGGGGGAGGGAAGGCCGACTGCAAGGAACGCGACCATGCGCCTAGCCCTGCCAGGCAATCCCCGCTAAGCTCTTTATCGGGAAGTCAAATTCGTGGCCTGAAGCGAGCGACCTGAACGCATGTCGATCAAAGCCGCCGTCTATCATCTGACGCATTACAAGTATGATCGTCCGGTTGTCCTCCAGCCCCAGATCATCCGGCTGCAACCGGCGCCGCATTCCAAGACCAAGGTGCTGAGCTATTCGCTCAAGGTTTCGCCCTCGCTGCACTTCGTCAATGTGCAGCAGGATCCCTACGGCAATTTCCTCACGCGCTTCGTCTTTCCCGAGCCGGTCACCGAGCTCAAGATCGAGGTCGATCTCGTCGCCGACATGACGGTCTACAACCCCTTCGACTTCTTCGTCGAGGAGAGCGCCGAGATCTGGCCGTTCCAATATCCCGAAGATATCCGGGCCGATCTCTCCATCTACATGCAGCCCGAGCCAGTCGGCCCGCTGCTGCAGCGGTTCCTCGATGGTATCGACAAGTCGCCCATGAACACGGTGAACTTCGTCACCGCCATCAATGCCTCCATCCAGCAGCACATTGCCTACATCGTGCGCATGGAAACCGGCGTCTGGACGCCCGAGGAAACCCTCGGCAATGCCAAGGGCAGTTGCCGCGATTCCAGCTGGCTGCTGGTTCAGACCCTGCGCAATCTCGGCTTCGCCGCCCGTTTCGTCTCCGGCTATCTCATTCAGCTTAAACCAGATTTGGTCTCGCTCGATGGCCCCGCCGGCACCGACCACGATTTCACCGACCTCCACGCCTGGTGCGAAGTCTACCTCCCCGGCGCCGGCTGGGTTGGCCTCGACCCGACGTCGGGCCTGCTGACCGGCGAAAGCCACGTCCCGCTTGCCGCCACGCCGCATTACCGCAATGCCGCGCCTATCTCCGGCTTTGCCTCCTATGCCGAGGTCGATTTCGCCTTCGACATGCGCGTCACCCGCGTTGCCGAACATCCCCGCATCACCAAGCCGTTCTCCGATGCGAGCTGGGATGAGCTCGATACCCTTGGCCACCAGGTCGATAAGGTATTGGCGGACAACGATGTTCGCCTCACCATGGGCGGCGAACCGACCTTCGTGTCCATCGACGATTTCGAAGCAGACGAGTGGAATACCGGCGCGGTCGGTCCCACCAAGCGCACCCTCGCCGACGACCTGATCCGCCGCCTGCGCGAGCGCTTCGCCCCCAATGGCATGCTGCATTATGGCCAGGGCAAATGGTATCCCGGTGAAACCCTGCCGCGCTGGACCTTCTCGCTCTACTGGCGCCTCGATGGCAAGCCGGTCTGGACCGACGAGAAGCTCATCGCCCGTGAAGGCGTCAAGACGTCGGCAACCCACGAGCATGCTCGCCAATTTCTGGCAGCGTTCGCGCGCAGTCTTGGCCTTACCGGCGAGACCATTGCCGAGGCCTATGAAGACCCGGGCGAATGGCTGCTCAAGGAGGCCAACCTCCCCGCCAATGTCGATCCCGCCAATTCCGAACTGGCCGATCCCGAAGCCCGTTCGCGCATCGCCAAGGTGTTCGAGCGCGGCCTGACCAACCCCACCGGTTATGTGCTGCCGGTGCAGCGCTGGAACGCGGCCGCATCGAGCCCCTGGCTCACCGAAAAGTGGAAGACCCGCCGCGGCAAGCTGTTCCTCGCCCCCGGTGACAGCCCGGCCGGCTACCGCCTGCCGCTGAGCTCGCTCAAGCACCTGAGCCCCACCTCCTACCCCCATGTCGTGGCGCAAGATCCCGGCGCGCCGCGCGGCGCCCTGCCCGACCCGGTCGAAATCCTCGCTCGCCAGAAGACCGGCCTCGAAGCCGATCCGCGCGCCCAGGCCACCACCGACTTCACCGCGGCTACCGAGCAGCAGGACATTACCGAGCAGGTCATCAGCGAGATCGAGGGCCAGGTGCGCACTGCCGTCACCGCCGAAATCCGCGACCACCGCCTCTGCGTCTTCCTGCCGCCGGTCGAAAAGCTCGAGGACTATCTCGAACTCGTCGCCGCCACCGAGGCCGCCGCCAGGGAGATCGGCCAGCCGGTTCACCTCGAAGGCTACGCCCCACCGCACGATCCGCGCCTCAACGTCATCCGCGTCGCGCCTGATCCTGGTGTCATCGAGGTCAACATTCACCCGGCCGCAAGCTGGGACGATTGCGTCGCGACGACGTCGGCCATCTATGAAGAGGCCCGCCAGTCCCGCCTGGGCGCCGACAAGTTCATGATCGATGGCCGCCATACCGGCACCGGCGGTGGCAACCATGTCGTGGTCGGCGGCGCCACCCCGCATGACAGCCCCTTCCTGCGCCGGCCCGACCTGCTCAAGTCGCTGGTGCTGCATTGGCAGCGCCACCCGTCGATGAGCTACCTGTTCTCAGGCCTCTTCATCGGCCCCACCAGCCAGGCGCCGCGCTTCGACGAGGCGCGGCACGACAGCCTCTACGAACTTGAAATCGCCATGGCGCAGGTGCCCAATCCTGCCTCGGGCGAACCGGCGCCCTTGCCCTGGCTGGTCGACCGCCTGTTCCGCAACCTGCTCGTCGACGTTACCGGCAACACCCACCGCTCCGAAATTTGCATCGACAAGCTCTATTCGCCCGACGGCCCCACCGGACGCCTCGGCCTCGTCGAATTCCGCGGCTTCGAAATGCCGCCCAATGCCCGCATGTCGCTGGCCCAGCAGGTGCTGATCCGCGCCCTCATCGCCCGCTACTGGACCGATCCGGCCGACGGCAGCTTCGCCCGCTGGGGCACGACGCTGCATGACCGCTTCATGCTGCCCCATTACGTCTGGCAGGACTTTCTCGACATCCTCGCCGATCTCGACCGGCACGGCTTCAAGCTCGACCCGGCCTGGTTTGCCGCCCAGCTCGAATTCCGCTTCCCCTTTTGCGGCGAGGTCGAATACGAGGGCATCAAGCTCGAACTGCGCCAGGCCCTTGAACCCTGGCACGTCATGGGCGAACAGGGCGCCATCGGCGGCACGGTGCGCTTCGTCGATAGCTCGGTCGAACGCCTGCAGGTCAAGCTCGAAGGGCTCAACCCGGACCGCTATGTCGTCACCTGCAACCAGCGCCCGGTGCCTCTCAAGCCAACCGACACCAAGGGCACCTCGGTCGCCGGGGTGCGCTACAAGGCCTGGCAACCCGCCTCGGGTCTCCATCCGGTCCTGCCGGTCAACACCCCGCTGGTCTTTGACATCTACGACACCTGGACCCAGCGCCCGGTCGGCGGCTGCGTCTACCACGTCGCCCATCCCGGCGGCCGCAGCTACGACACCTTCCCGGTCAATGGCAACGAGGCCGAGGCCCGCCGCCTCGCCCGGTTTGTCCCGCAGAACTATACGGCCGGCGGTTATGCCCTGCGCCCGGAAAAGCCTGCGGACGAATTCCCGCTGACGCTTGACCTGCGCCGGCCCCCGCGCTTCTGGTAGCCGATGACACGGAATCAAAAGACGCGGGACACGCCGCCGGCCGGGCCGAGCATCATCGCCGACTATCGCCTGCAGCCGGGCGTACCCGACGAGATGATCGATCCATCCGGCAATGTCAGGCCCGGCTGGGCCCAGCTCATGGCGGCTTTCGACAAGCTTGGCCCCACCGAGCTTGCCGCCCGCTTCGAGCGCGCCGACCAATATCTGCGCGACGCCGGGGTGTTCTACCGCAAGTATGACGGTGCCGAGGGCAAGGAACGCGCCTGGCCGCTGGCCCATGTGCCGCTGCTCATCGACGAGGCCGACTGGTCGCGCATCAGCGCCGGCCTGATCCAGCGCGCCGAGCTGCTCGAAACCGTGATTGCCGATGTCTATGGCGACAATACCCTGGTGCAGCAGGGCCTGCTGCCACCCGAGCTGGTCGCCCGCAATGGCGAATTCCTGCGACCGCTGGTCGGTGTAAAGCCGGTCAGCGGCCATTACCTGCATTTCTGCGCCTTCGAGCTGGGCCGGGGTCCCGATGGCGCCTGGTGGGTATTGGGCGATCGCGCCCAGGCCCCGTCCGGTGCCGGCTTCGCGCTGGAAAATCGCGTCGCCACCACGCGCGCGCTATCCGACATCTATGCCGACATGAATGTGCAGCGTCTTGCAGGCTTCTTCCGCGACTTCCGCGACACGCTCTTCGCCGACGCCAAGCGCGATGGCGGCCGCGTCGGCATCTTGACGCCCGGCCAGCTCAACGAGACCTATTTCGAGCACGCCTATATCGCCCGCTATCTCGGCCTGATGCTGCTCGAGGGCGAGGACCTCATCATCGAGGACGGCAATGTCATGGTGCGCACCGTGGCCGGCCTCAAGCCGGTCAGCGTGCTGTGGCGCCGCATGGATGCCAGCTTCGTCGATCCGCTCGAGCTGCGTTACGACAGCCGCATCGGCACGCCCGGCATGGTCGAAGCCCTGCGTCATGGCTCGATCTCGATGATCAACGCCATCGGCACCGGCTTCCTCGAAACACGGGCGCTCGCCGCCTTCATGCCGCGCCTGGCGCAGAAGCTGCTCGATACCGACCTGCTGCTGCCCGAGATCGCCACCTGGTGGTGCGGCCAGCCGAGCGAGCAGCAGCATGTGATCGACAATTTCGACAACCTGCTGGTCGGTCCGGCCTTTGCCACCACCCTGCCCTTCGACGACCTGCGCGGCACCGCGCTCGGCTCGTCCATCCCGCCAGAACAGAAGGCGGCGCTGATCGAGCGGATGAAGGCCAATGGCGCCGACTATGTCGGCCAGGAGCCGGTACAATTGTCGACCGCGCCGGTCTATGTCGATGGCAAGCTGCAGCCACGCCCCATCACCCTGCGCGTCTATGCCGCCCGCACCGCCGACGGCTGGACCATCATGCCCGGCGGCTTTGCCCGCGTGGGATCGACCCTCGACACTTCAGCCATCGCCATGCAGCGCGGCGGCCAGGCGGCCGACGTCTGGGTGCTGTCCTCCAAGCCGGTGGAACGCATTTCGCTGCTGCCGCAGGATGGGCAGAAGCTGGTGCGCAACGTGCCCGGCAGCCTGCCCAGCCGCGCTGCCGACAATCTCATCTGGCTCGGCCGCTACGCCGAACGCTGCGAGGCAACGGTTCGCATTCTGCGCGCCTACAATGCGCGCCTGGCGGAGCTGAGCAAGGCCGACCTGCCCATCCTGACCCACTGCGCCACCTTCCTCGACACCATCGATGTCGATGCCGGCGAAGCCATGCCGCAGGGGCTGCTCGCCTCCATC
The DNA here is from genome assembly GCA_965650055.1 of uncultured Devosia sp. Taxonomy (GTDB): domain Bacteria; phylum Pseudomonadota; class Alphaproteobacteria; order Rhizobiales; family Devosiaceae; genus Devosia. The sequence goes on along the minus strand of CBFGMY010000038.1, from coordinate 17,528 downwards.
GACAGCGCCGTCCATAGCGCCGGCCAGATCCGCGACCGGTTCTCACCCGATGGCTGGCTGGCGCTCAACGACCTGCAGAAGACCGCCCAGCGCTTTGCCACCAGGATCGAGCCGGGCGACGACGCCACGCGCGCCATGACGGTGCTGCTGCGCAAGCTGGCCGGCTTTTCCGGTCTCGTGCATGAAAACATGTACCGCTTTGCCGGCTGGCGTTTCCTGGAGCTCGGCCGCCGCCTCGAACGCGCCATCCAGCTTGCGCGCATTACCGGCTGGCTGACCGACAAGGATGCCCCCGACGGCTCGCTCGAAATGCTGCTCGAAATCGGCGACAGCGTCATGTCGCATCGCCGGCGCTATTCGGTCAGTGCCGGCACCCAGAGCGCAACCGACCTGCTGGTGCTCGATCCGCTCAATCCGCGCTCTGTACAGTTCCAGGTCACCGAGCTGCGCAATCAGATCGAAATGCTGCCCGGCGGTATCGAGGACGGTATCATGTCGCCGGTCGCCAAGGCCGCCTTGCGGATAGAAGCGGACCTGCGCATTGCCGTGGCCGCCGACATGACGCCCAAGGCGCTCGACAAGCTCGCCACCGATATCGGCATGCTGGCGGGCCTCGTGGCCGCGGCCTACTTCGTGTAGCCGCCATGCTTGCAATAGCCCTCATGGTGAGCCTGTCGAACCACGAGGGCGTGGCGGGATGGTGCCACGACCTCGTCCTTCGACAGGCTCAGGATGAGGTCTGTTGGGCCATCTGCGGGAGGGCCGCCTGATGCTCTACGATGTGCGCCTCGAACTCAGTTACGACTACGACGCCACGGTGCATGGCGGCCGTCACCTGATCCGGGTTGCGCCGATGACCATTCCCGGCGTGCAGCGCGTCGTGGCCGCCGGCCTGTCCTTCGAGCCGCGTCCGCAACGCGAAAGCACCTTTACCGACTTCTTCGGCAATTCGGTCACCACGCTCACCTACCAGACCCCACACGACCATCTTGCCATCCGCCTGACCGCCCGTGTCCAGGTGGAGGATCTCCATCCCCCCGCCGACCTTTCACCGTCGCGCGCCGGGCTCCGCCAGGAGATCGCGCGCTACTGGTCGGTGGAGCCCGACAGCCCGCATCATTTCCTGGCTGCCTCCCCGCGCGTCCAGCTCGTGCCCGCCATCACCGAATATGCCGAGCAGGTGACGGCAGACATGCCCTCGACCATGACGGCGGCGCTGGCGCTGTGCATGGCGATCCACCGCAACTTCACCTACGACCCCAAGGCGACCGACGTCGAAACCAAGCCCGCCGAAGCCTTCGCCCTGCGCAAGGGCGTTTGCCAGGACTTCGCCCATGTCATGATATCGGGCCTGCGCGGCATCGGCATTCCCGCCGGCTATGTCTCAGGCTTCCTGCGCACCAACCCGCCAAAGGGCAAGCCGCGGCTCGAGGGCGCCGACGCCATGCATGCCTGGGTGCGCGCCTGGTGCGGCCAGCATGTGGGCTGGGTCGAGTTCGATCCCACCAATGCCATGATTGCCGGGCCCGACCATATCTCCATCGGCCATGGCCGTGACTACGCCGATATCTCGCCGATCGTGGGTGTATTGAAGACCCACGGATCGCACGAAACCAGGCAATCGGTGGACGTGCTGCGGGTCGAATAGCCCCTTCAATTGTTTCAATTGCCGCCACGGAACCAAAGCCGATCTCGCTCCGTTCATTGGGCAAGCGCAACACAGCGCGATGTTCAAAGGGCGGAGGCCGGCGTGACTCACATGGAAATCAAGGCGCTCGAGAATGCTGGACGCACCGCCTCGGTGTGGGCCGAAGGCTATGACGGGGAAACCCACTATGCCGACGTCTTCAAGGCGCTGGCACCGGCTCTGTTCATCCTGGTCACCGCCGCGGGCCTGATGCTGGCAATCCTCTAGGCTGGCACCGAAGCGTCACAAGAATAATAACCAAGGAGACCGACCATGGGTCTGGGAACAATCCTCATCATCATCCTTATTCTGTTGCTGATCGGCGCGCTGCCCAGTTGGGGCTATTCGCGCGGCTTCGGCTACTTCCCCTCCGGCATCCTGGGTGTTGTGCTGGTCGTCGTCCTCATCCTGGTTTTGATGGGACGCATCTAGGCACCCAGAAACGATAACAGGCGCAGCCGGTTTTCCGGTTCTCACACGCTGAGAGGCGCCCGCGGGTCGAAAGCCGCCCCCCTTTCGCCCGCCCCTTGCCACCCCGATGCGCCCCGCGTGCATTGGGGTGTCTTCTTTTATAGGCCGCTGGAACCGCTGGGTTTTCCGGACGTTGACCCATCAACAATCACAGGAGCGTCAAATGGCAAATACCCCTGATATGGCCCCCGGCCGCACCACCCCCACGCCGCCCCGCGCCACCCGCAGCACCGGCAATGCCCGCGCCAGCGCGGCCACGAGCAAGGCTCGCGAAGCCCAGCTTGAGGACCAGGTGTCCCAACTGCAGGATGACATCAAGGCGATCGCTGCCACCCTTGCCCGTCTCAGCAACGAGAAGGTCAACGAAGTGCGCAACGTGGCCAAGAGCGAGGCGCGCCATCTGCAGCGCCAGGGCCAGCATGTGGTCGAAGACGTGCAGGAACAGGCCAGCGCCCTCGAACAGCAACTCAAGGACACCATCCGCGAAAAGCCGCTGACGGCGGTGGCCAGCGCGGTCGGCATCGGCTTCATTCTCGCGCTGCTGTCGCGGCACTAATCATGCATCTGCTCGTTCCGCTTGCCGCGCTGCTCGGCATCGAGGTCGAATCCATCACCGCGCGCATTCGCAACACCATCATCGTCAACGTGGTGATGCTTGGCTTGGCGCTGATCGGCGCGGTGTTTCTGCTCGTCGCCGGTTTTCTCGCCCTCGCCGATCTCTATGGCGCGATCTACGCAGCGTTGATCATGGCTGGCGTGTTCCTGGTGCTCGCTTTGGCGGTCTATCTGGGCACGCGCATCGGCGAAAACCGCCATCGCCGCCAGGTGGCCGACAAGCGCAAGTCGACCGAGACCAGCGCCTTCGTCACCACCGCCGCGCTGACGGCGTTGCCCGTGGTGCTGAGATCGCCCATGGGTCGGGCCATCGCCCTGCCGGCCGCCGCCCTTGCCGCCTATCTCCTGGTGCGCAAGAGCAACGAGCCCAAGGAGGACTAGCCCTCAGGCGTCCTCAAGGCGCCACTAGGCGTCCTCAAGGCGCCACTAGGCGTCCTCAAGGCGCCACTAGGCGTCCTCCGCCGGCAACGGCATCCAGACATGGGCGACAACACCCGAGGGCTCGAAGGTCAGCGCCACTTCGCTATCGAGCACCTTGGCGAGACTGCGCTCGATCAGCCGCGCGCCCAGGCCGTACTCGTCCGGGGGCGCGACCCTTGGTCCGCCGCTTTCCCGCCAGGTCAGCGACAGGCCGCGGGTCGGCGCGGGCTTGATTTCCCAGTCGATGCTGACAGTACCAGCCGAGCCTGACCACGCGCCGTGGTGGTGCGCATTGGTCGTCAGCTCATGCAGGATCAGCCCCAGCCCCAGGGCATGATCTGCCGGCAGGGTGACGTCATCCCCGCGGACTTCCGCCCTGTCAGGATTGGTCTTGAACTTCGGCCCGAGCTGGGAGGCGATCACCTCATAGAGCTGCACTCCGGACCAGTCGCGATCGGCCAGCAGCACATGCGCATCCGAAATCGTCCGCAGCCGGCCCGAAAAAGCCTCGATGAAGTCCTGGGGATCGGGATTCTGCCTGATAGTCTGCCGCGCCACAGACTGGATCATGGCCAGCGTATTCTTGACCCGGTGGTTGAGTTCGCGCAGCAGCAGCCGCGTATGATCCGCGCTCTGCTTGCTGTCGGTAATGTCGATGCTGACGCCCATCATCACCAGCGGCTTGCCGTCCGCGTCGCGCTGATAGACCCGGCCGCGCATGGTCAGCCAGCGCCCGGTCGCCGCGATGCGGGCCTCGGCGCTGTAATCCATGCCATCCCGGAAGCTGGCATCGATACTGGACTCGACCATCGCGCGGTCCAGCGGATGGGTCGCGTTCATCACGTCCTCGACCCGAACCGTCTCACCCTCCGCCAGCCCATACATCCGCCGGAACATGTCGTTGCAGGCCACTTCCCCGCTGCGCACGTCCCAGACCCAGCTTCCGACCTTGCCGGCCTCCAGGGTCAGCGCATGGCGCCACTCCTCGCGCACCAGCGCCGCCGCGGTGCGTGCCCGCACCCGGGCTTCGTCCTTGAGTGAAAACAGTGTCGAGGTCAGCCCGGCCAGATTGACCAGCTGCTCCATCAGGCCCGGCTCCAACGCCACCCGTGGCCTTGTGTCGATCACGCAGAGCGACCCCACCCGCTGGCCGCCGACCACGACGGCCGCGCCGGCGTAAAAGCGAATACCGGGCCAACCGGTGACCTGCGGATTGTCCTTGAACCGCGCATCCTTGGTTGCGTCCAGCACAACCAGAGCGTCCTGATCGTCAGGTAACGCGATGGCGTGGGCGCAGAACGAGGTTTCCGTCAGCGCCTCGGTCATGTTGTCCAGGCCGAAGCAGGCGCGAAACCACTGCCGCTCCTTATCGATGAGCGTCACCAGGGCAATCTCGGCATTGAATGCAAAAGCAGCAGCCCGGCTCAAACGCTCGAACTCGGCATCGGGATGGCTGTCGAGCACATCCAGCGCCGCCAGCGCCTGCAATCGCGCTGGATCATCCACGACCCGCCGGACATCGTCCGGAAGGTGGGCCCCGTTGTCTTTCAATTTCCGTCCTGACGCTAACGCAATGTGTCGTACAACCCAAAGCTCCCCGGCTAATCACTCGCAACGCCGCTGATGCGTCTTGGTTCCAGAAATTCTAAGGAGCCGATGGCCCAGGCGCTGCCTTGGGCAGCACCACCTTGAGGCCGCCAGGGTGGATCTTGAGCGTCACCGACCGATCCAGCTTGATCAGTTCGCCGTCGATGACCGCATGGGCTCCCCTCTTGCGCTTGGGAAAGTGCAGCGTGACGTCGTCGACCTCCTGTTCGGTGACCGCGGGACTGGCCCGCCAGGTGCCCATGAACACGTCGGCCACCAGCTTGAGCAAGGCCGAGGTCGAAAGCGGCGCCGCGACATAGACCCCCAGCACCCCCCGATCGAGCTGGCCGGCATAGATCTGCCCGTCGCCGAGCGGATTGTTGGACACCGCTATGCCCGATACCCGCCGCGTCTCGATATCAGCGCCGGTGTGGAATTCCGCGTCGAACTGCGGCGGATTGATCGCGGCCGCGCCGATGGCCCGCAGGCTGGCCAGCATCTTGCCGTAGCGGCTGCCATAGCTCAGATTCTCGCGAATACGCACCAGGCGGGCATGCACGCCCACGCCGAACTGATGCACGAACGGCCGATCATTTGCCGTGGCAATGTCCACCGACCCAACCTCGCCCGCCGCAATGGCCTCGAGGGCCTCGTCGAGCACCAGCGGCACCTTGAGCGCCCGGGCAAAGAGGTTCATCGTTCCGACCGGCAGCACGGCCAGCGTCATGCCCGTCTCATAGGCAATCCCCGCAGCGGTCGAGATCGTGCCGTCACCACCGCCAGCCATGACCGCATCGACGCCCTTGCTCGTGGCTGCCTTGCGAAGCGCCCTGTCCACCTCGCCCCCCGAAACGATCTGGCACTCGAGCTCATGCCCATGCCGGGCGAAGATCGCCACGGCATTGGCGCTGAATGCCGCAAGGTCCATGGTCCGCAAGGTCCCGCCATCGCGGTTGAGAACGGCGATGATACGCATGCCAGCTCCTGGTCAGGGGCTTTGGGGCGGGGGTACGCCCTCGATGCCGGGCAAGGATACGCTGACGCTCAGGCCGCCGCCGGAGCGCCGTTCATAATGCGGCTCGCCACCGAACTGCGTCGCCAGTTGGCGGACGATGACCGAACCGAGGCCGCCATCGCCGGGCATCTGTTCGCCGGCAATGCCCACGCCATCGTCGAGCACCTGCAGTTTGGGGACCCCGTCCTCATCGCGCTTGAGGGTGACCATGATCGTGCCGCTGCGCCCGGCGGGAAAGGCATGCTTGACCGCGTTCGTCACCAGCTCGCCCACCAGGATACCCAGCGTCGTGGCATCGCGCGCGCCGACAATGATGGTGTCGAACTCTCCCACCAAACGCACATTCCTGGCGTCGCTGGCCGTGGTGGCTATGTCTTCGAGCACGGCGTCGAGGAATTCATCGGCACTGGCCGTCTCGAAATCACCGCCAAGGCGCAGGCGACGATGCGCCGAGGCAATGGCATGGACGCGCGACCGTGCCGCTTCCAGCGCCGCGCGCACCTCGTCTGATCGGGTGCGCAGCAGCTGCAGGCCCAGCAGGGACGAGACGGTCGCCAGCGAATTGCCGATGCGGTGGTTGGCGTCCTGCAGCAGTGCCTCCACCCGCTGTCGCTCCCGCTCGGCATGCCCGCGCGCTTCCTCCAGCGCATGGGTGCGTTCGAGCACATGGGCTTCGAGCACCTCGTTCTCGGTCACAAGCCGCTCCTTGCTCTCGGCCAGGGCGCTGACCTGCCGCTGCGTGCGGGAGAACAGCATGTAGGAGAGCAGCACCGCGCCTGCCAAAGCCGTGATGAGCGCTCCCACCAGCAATCGACGCGACTGGTCGATCTCCCGGTTGCGATCGAGCAGCTTCTGGTTTTCTTCGCCGATGAACCGCTCGAGCGCGAGCTTCAGGCTGTCCATCAGCCGCTCGCCCATGCCGGTCTCGATGAGCGTCCGTGCTTCGGCCGCGCGGTCTTGCTGAACCAGCGCTACGGCCCGCGCCATCTCGGCCGTCTTGGCCACGATCTCGGTGCTGATGCTGCGCACCCGTTCGGCCTGTTCCGGGTCGCCATTGGTCAGCGCGCTCAGCGATATCAGGCGTGTGTCTATCGAGGCGGCAGCCCCGTGATAGGGCTCGAGATAGCTGGGGTCCCGCGTCAGCAGATAGCCACGCTGGCTGCTCTCGGCCTCGCTCAGCGAAATGGTCAGTTCGCGCGCCTGGTTGCGCACCTCGTAGGTGCGGATCACGTCGCCGATCTGCCGGTCGATGCCCTGCACCAGCACCAGCGCGCCCACGGCCGCCAGCATGACCAGCGCCAGCGACACGAAAACGACTAGTCGCTGGCCAACGTGACGCCGCACTCTCGTTCCCTGCTCCTGGCTGATCAATGCGCTCGCGATGCTCATCGTGTTCATTGGTCCGCTGCCGTCAGCCGCGCGGGGCAAATCGCCGACCGAATCCCCTTGACCCATGCCAATGGCGGATTTGAGGCTGGCGGCCGCTTCATATGAGGGGCCGCCGGCGCTCGGGGAGACCTTCCCAGCCTGCCAGCTCCATCAATCCTTCCGCGTCGAGCACTTCGCAGGACCGGTCGAGCCAGCGGATCAGCGATCTGTCGGCCAGCTTGCGCAGCGTCTTGTTGGTGTGAACGATCGAGAGCCCCAGCGTATCGGCGACATGCATCTGGGTGATCGGGACGTAGAGGTTGCGCGATTCCGCCAGGCCCACAGAAGCCGCCCTCTGGTAGAGAAAGGCAATCAGATAGGCCGCCCGCTCGGTCGCGTTGCGACGACCCAGGCTCAGCAGATGATCGTCGAGCATCCGCTCTTCCTGCGCCGCCAGCCAGGTGATGTCGAAGCCCAGCCCGGGATGGTTGCGAAACAGCTCGCCCAGTCGATCGCGCTGGAACACGCACAAGACCAGCGGCGACAGCGCCTCCACCGAATGCTGCATCTCCCCGATCACGGAGCCCTGCAGACCGATCAGATCCCCGGGCAGCATGTAGTTGAGGATCTGGCGCCGCCCATCCTGCAGCGTCTTGTAGCGGAAGGCCCAGCCCGACAGCAGCGTATAGAGGTGCGCGCTGTGGCTACCCTCCGAGAGCAGGGTCGTGCCGACTTCCGCCACCAGCTCGCCGGTTTTGAACGAGGAGACGAACCTCAGTTCCTGCGGCTCGAAGGCGCGAAAATTCGGCATGGCGCGGAGCGGGCACTGCTCGCAGGGCACCCGGCGTCCGGAACTGGGCAGGACGAGACTCAAATGGCACCGCTGACGCTGGAAGGATGTCGCCAGCCAAACGCAATTGCGCAACTGCCGTTCCCCGACATGTCAAACTTAAATGACAGGTGCTGCGCGCAGGGCCACTGAAAGAAGCCAAGACAAGCGGAATCCCACATGCTCAAAGGCCGGACGGCCCTCGTGGTCGAGGAAGAATTCCTGATCGCACTCGACATCCAGCGCATGCTTGAGACCCTTGGTGTCGAACAGACCCTGTTTGCGCGCACGGCCGCGGAGGCCGAGCAATTGCGGTCGTCCTGGCCGGAGATCGGCCTTGCTATCGTCGAGGTTCGCAGCCACGGCAACGCGGCCCACGCGCTTGTCGATGGCCTGAGGCAGGCCGGCATTCCCATGGTTCTGACCACCGCCGACATCGCCCTCGGCAAAGGCTCGTCGGCGTTTCCCGATCTCGCCGTCGTGCCCAAGCCATTGCCCGAAGAGGCATTGACGAGCGCCATTCAACAGGCGCTCGCCGCTCGCCGCTAGAACGAATGATTGCTGGTGGTCACCTGGGCCGAAACCGCGTCAGGACCGTAATCGGCTTCGCCCGAGATCTTGAGGATATCCTGGAGCCGCGTGCGGGCGCGGCTCACCCGGCTCTTCATCGTGCCGACCGCGCAATCGCAAATCTCGGCGGCTTCCTCGTACGAAAAGCCGGATGCACCGATCAGGATCACCGCCTCGCGCTGATCATCGGGCAGCTGCGCCAGCGCCTTGCGGAAGTCCTGCATGTCCATCGAGCCATATTGGGCCGGGTGCACCGACAGGCGCTCGGTAAACGCGCCATCGCTGTCCTGGACCTCGCGGCCACGCTTGCGCATCTGGCTGTAAAACTCATTGCGCAGGATGGTGAAGAGCCAGGCCTTGATATTGGTGCCCATCTCGAAGCTGGACTGCTTGGCCCAGGCCTTCATTACGGTGTCCTGCACCAGGTCGTCCGCCTTGTCGTGCTTGCCCGTCAGCGAAACGGCAAAGGCCCGCAGACTGGGGAGAGTCGCAAGCATTTCACGCTTGAATGAAGTCGGTTCGGCGGCCACCACGTTACTCTCCGTCACGAGCGGCAGTCTTGGCCTTGTGCGCTTGTTCCGCGCTATCAAGACGTTCAAGCAGGTCGAGGAGTTGGTCGGGAACACCCTCTTCCTGCACCGCTCCATAGAGGGCGCGCAGTCGTGCGCCGATGTCCGTATTGGGACCCAGCCCATCCTCTGCCCGCCCCGCCTGCACTCGCACACGTTGCTGGGTCACCAGTTTTTCCTTCATCATGCCGTGTCTTGACCGTCAGATTGTTGAATTTGCCCACGTTTGGCCAACAATGCACCATGACAAAAAAAGTTCCGGGCCGACCGGAACTTTGTTCAGGGAAGTCACGTTTTCCGGTTTCGTGTAACCACGAGCCTTAGCGTCACTGGGAGTTCACTTAATGACTTTGTCCACGCGGATTGCTCCGCATCTGCCGTATCTACGGCGGTTTTCTCGCGCAGTAACCGGGTCGCAAACCTCAGGCGACGCCTATGTCGCGGCCACCCTCGAAGCGCTCATCGCCGATATCTCGCTGTTTCCCGAGGCATCCAACGACCGCATAGCGCTCTACAAGCTGTTTTCGGCGCTGTTCTCATCCTCGGCCGTCAAAGTCCCGCAACCCACCTCAACGTTTGCGTGGGAAAAGCGTGCAGCCACCAATCTCGGCAACCTGGCGCCACGTCCCCGGCAGGCTTTCCTGCTGGTCGCCGTCGAAGGCTTCACCCACGGGCAGGCTGCTGAAATCCTCTCCGTCTCGGACGCCGAGTTCGCCTCCCTGCTCGAGGAAGCCTCGATCGAGATTTCCCGCCAGGTGGCCACCGAAATCATGATCATCGAGGATGAACCGCTGATCGCCATGGACATCGAGCAGCTCGTCGAGAGCCTCGGCCACAAGGTGGTGAGCGTTGCCCGCACCCACAAGGAAGCGGTCAACCTGTTTGCACAGACCCAGCCGCGCATGATCCTGGCCGACATCCAGCTTGCCGACGGCAGTTCGGGCATCGATGCGGTCAACGACATCCTCAACCATCATTCGGTACCGGTGATCTTCATCACCGCCTTCCCGGAGCGCCTGTTGACCGGCGAGCGGCCCGAGCCGACTTTCCTCGTCACCAAGCCGTTCAATCCCGACATGGTCAAGGCGCTGATCAGCCAGGCGCTGTTCTTCGACGAAGGCTCGCGCGCCGCCGCCTGATCGAATCGCGACAGCAACCATCAAGGCCGGGAACTTCCCGGCCTTTTTTATTGCGCCTCAGGAACCGGCCAACCCGAGAAACGTTGTTAGACCAATAACTTCGAATAGGAGAGTAAGATGCTCTACTACGCACTCGTCTTCCTCGTCATCGCGCTTATTGCTGGCGTTCTTGGCTTCGGCGGCATTGCCGGTGCCTCGGCGGGCATAGCGCAAATTCTGTTCTTCCTGTTCCTGGCCTTCCTGGTCATCTCGCTGGTCATCGGTTTCTTCCGGCGCGCCTGACCACATCATCGCGGCCCGGCCAGGTAGTTGATGCGGCCTCGCCCCACGGCGAGGCCGTTTTCGTCCCCGGCCGCATGAGGGGCTCTGTTCTATGCCTACCCCACCGCCTGATCCACAAACGCAGATACGGCTGGGTGCCCTGTCAGCTGGCCTGCGCCTGCAGGACATCTGCATCTTGCACCAGGGGCCGGACCACCGCTTCGATCTGGCCGAAAACTCCCCCCAGTCCTGGCCCCGAACCGATTTCATCGGCCGGGTGGAGGCCGATATCCTCCCCACCGAGGTTGCCGGCGCCTTTGCCGCCGCTTTCGAGCGGGCGCGAGGCACCCACGAGGAACAGACCATAGAATTCGAGATGGGCGACAGCCTCCGCCGCCGCAGCTTCCAGGCGCGCCTGGTCGCCGACGAAGCCGGCGTGACCACCGTCGTCACCGACACCACCGACGAGCGCGCGCGCGATCTCGCGGTGGCGTCACTGCTGCGCGAAGTCAGTCACCGCTCGAAAAACCTGCTGGCCATCGTCCAGTCGGTCGCCATGCAGACCGCCCACCACAGCGGCAACATCAAGGATTTCCTCGATCGCTTCCGCGGGCGCCTGCATGCCTTGTCGAGCACACAGGACCTGGTGACCGAGAGTAACTGGCGCGGCACCTATCTGCAGTCCCTGATCGCCTCGCAGCTCACCCGCGTCGGCCACGCCATCCTCGCCAATGTGCGCGTCACGGGCGAAAACCCGCGCCTGGGCCCCAATGCGTCGCTGCATATCGGCCTCGCCATCCATGAACTGGGTGCCAATGCCGTCTTGCACGGCGCCATGGGCGAGGGTCAGCCGGGGCAAGTGTGGATCGACGCTCACATCCTCAATCAGCTCGATCAGCCGCCCCAGCTCGTCATCGAGTGGCAGGAGACCGGGATCGATATCGGCCTGGTCCGACACGAGCCGCATTTCGGCACCCTGGTGCTCGAACGCATCGTGCCCCTCTCTGTGGGCGGCACCGCCGAGTTCAGCATTGAAGCCGACAGCGTCCGCTACCGGCTTGTCGTGCCTGCCGATCAGTTCGAAAGCTGAGCCGGCAGCAGTTCGTCGATCCTGCCGGTCCAGTGATAGACCGCCAGCCCGATCCACTCCTTCATCGCCACGCCCGTGGTGGTGAGATTGAGGATCGGGTTGACGATATCGAGCCCGATCCCCTCATTGCCGGCGCTGCGATAGTCGGTGGGCCACGGCACCACCTCCACGCCCACCTTGCGAAACAACCCGACCGAGCGGGGCATGTGGAAAGCCGAGGTGACCAGCGCCACGACGCCGGGGTCATCGCCCAACATGGCCTTGGTCAGTTCCGCATTCTCGTCGGTATTGCGCGAGGCCGATTCCAGCGCGAGGCGCTCCGGCGCGATCCCGAGCTCCGTGAAGAACCGCGCCGCCGTCTCGGCCTCAGGTTCGCCGTCGGCCACCAGCAGGCCGGCGCCACCGCTGAGCACGATGCGCGCCTCCGGATAATACTCGGCCAGCCGCAGTGTCTCCGCCAGCCTGTCGCCCGCCTCGCTCAGTTCGGCAATGCCCCGCGCGGTACTGACCCGTCCCGATGTCGCGCCTCCCAGCATGACGATGGTATTGACCTCGGCCGGCATCTCTGGTGGTCGCACAAACCGGTCTTCCAGCGGCTCGACGAGCAGCACGCCCAGCGTCGTGAAACTACTCGCAGCCAACAGCAGCAGGCCCAGGGCTCCCGTCGCCAGCCCCGCCAGGCGGCGCCCTCGCAGGGTCAGCAGCCAGCCGACAAGCAGCAACAGGAAGATCAGGCTGACCGGCTGTGCCAGACCCCAGAACACCTTCGAAACAACAAAAAACATGCGGTCGCCCCACCCGATTGCCAGCGCACCATAGGGCACGGGCCATGCCCAGGCGAGACGCCCTTCCCCAGCCAACGGCAGGTGATCCATCATTTCCCTTGCCATATGCCGTGCTTTTGCTTTTCTTGGCGGCGGGAAGGATTGCCAGCCTCAAAAAAAGGCAGTCCCCGGTCAGGAAGGCGCCCGTCTCGGCGGGTAAAGGGTGAATATGGCGCAAGCTGCTGCCGCCACCGCGGAGAAGTGGCCTGTCGTGGCAATCCGCGACTTGCACAAATCTTTCGGCGAACTGGAAGTGCTCAAGGGCATCTCCTTCTCCGCCCGCGAGGGCGAGGTCGTATCCTTGATCGGGTCTTCGGGCTCAGGCAAGTCGACCCTGCTGCGCTGCATCAACATGCTCGAAGTGCCCGATAGCGGCACCGTCGCCATCGATGGCGAGGAAATCAAGCTGCGCGGCACGCGCCCTCATCGCCATATCGGCGACGAGAACCAGATCCGCCGCATCCGCTCCGAGCTGGGCATGGTGTTCCAGAGCTTTAATCTGTGGGCACACCTGACCATCCTCGAAAACGTCATGGAAGCGCCGCTGATCGTGCAGAAGCGCAATCGCGGTGAAGTGCAGGAAGAGGCCCTCGCCATGCTGGCCAAGGTCGGCATTCGCGAAAAGGCCGACGCCTATCCCGCCCAGCTCTCCGGCGGCCAGCAGCAGCGCGCCGCCATTGCCCGTGCGCTGTGCATCAATCCGCGCGTCATGCTGTTTGACGAACCGACCTCGGCGCTCGATCCCGAACTCGAGGTCGAAGTGCTGCGCGTCATCAAGATCCTCGCCGACGAAGGCCGCACCATGATCCTGGTTACCCACGACATGGATTTTGCCCGCTCGGTCAGCGACCGCGTCATCTTCCTCCATCAGGGCATGATCGAGGAAGAAGGCTCGCCCGAACAGGTTTTCGGGGCCACCAAATCGGCCCGCCTCAAGCAATTCCTCAACGCCGCGAGCCACCAATAGGCCAGCGGCGTTGACGACAAGTCCCGGTTACCCGGGCCCAACGACAAGAACAACCAACGGAGAAACAGATGAAAAAGCTCATCCTCGCCGCAGTCGCCACCCTGGCACTGGGCGTTGCCACGCAGGCACAGGAAACGGTGCGCATCGCTACCGAAGGCGCCTATGCGCCCTGGAACTTCCTCAACGATGCCGGCGAACCTGCTGGCTACGAAATCGATCTGGGCAATGCCATCTGCGCCCAGGCAGGCCTCACCTGCGAGTTCATCATCAACGACTGGGATTCCATCATCCCCAACCTGCTGGCCGGCAACTACGACGTGATCATGGCCGGCATGTCGATCACCGACGAGCGCCTTGAGACCATCGACTTCACCCAGAACTACTTCCCGCCCGATCCGTCCAAGTATGTCGCCGCCGCTGGCGCCGGCCTCGATCTGGCCGCTCTTGAAGGCAAGCGCGTTGGCGTCCAGGGCGGCACCATCCAGGCCGCCTATGCCGAGGAAAACCTCGGCGGCAAGAACACCGTGGTCTCCTTCGGCACGGCCGATCAGGCCATGGCTGACCTGGCTGGCGGCAACCTCGACCTCATCCTGGCCGACGGCGCCTATCTTGAGCCCGTGGTCGCTGCCTCCAGCGGTTCGCTCGAATTCGTCGGCGACGACGTGATGATCGGCAACGGCGTCGGCGCCGGCCTCCGCAAGGACGAAGCCGAACTCAAGGCCAAGTTCGACGACGCCCTGACCGCCCTCAAGAAGGATGGCACCGTCGACAAGCTGATCGCCCAGTGGTTCGAAGGCCGCGGCCCCTATTTCGCCGAGTAATAGTCTCTCCGCTCTTGCGTCTCCCTCCCCCTTGTGGGGAGGGATCAAGGGTGGGGGTTCTCGCCACGGGAGTGGAGGTTGTGACACCCCCACCCCAGCCCTCCCCACAAGGGGGAGGGAGCCGCATCCAGGATAACCTATGACCTTGCCCCGGACGACCAGCCCATGAGCGAAGACCTCGCCTTCTGGCTGAGCTACATCACCAACGGCAAGCATCTCACCTGGTATGCCAGCTTCCAGTTCACCATTTTTGCCGCTGTCTTCGGCGGCCTGCTGGCCGTCGTCTTCGGGCTGATCGGCGCCACGCTCAAGAATTCCCGTTTCCTGCCGCTGCGGCTCATCGGCACGATCTACTCATCGATCGTGCGCGGCGTGCCCGACGTGCTGTTCTTCCTGTTCTTCCCCCTGGCCTTCGAGCAAGCGGTGGAATGGGTCATCGCCGCCCAGGTCTGCACGCCGGACATGCTGGCCGCCCAGGCCGCCGCCTGGCCACCCTGCAAGGAAGCCAACTGGTTCCTCGGCACCCCCGAATACCTTGTCCTCGCCTCCGTCTCGCTGGGCCTGGTCTATGGCGCCTTCGCCACCAACGTCATCCATGGCGCGCTGCGCTCGGTGCCCAAGGGCCAGCTCGAAGCCGCCCGCGCCTATGGCATGTCGGCCAGCCAGTTGCTGTGGCGCGTCCATATCCGGCAAATGTGGGTCTATGCCCTGCCCGGCCTCTCCAATGTCTGGATGCTGATCATCAAGGCGACGTCGCTGCTCTCGCTGCTGCAGATCGCCGATATCGTGCTCTGGGCCGACAGGCTCGGTGCGCCCAATTTCCTGCCGTCGGTGGGGCTGGTGCATGACGACTGGCGCTGGCGCTACTACCTGGTGCTGTTCGTGTTCTACATCCTGGTGACGATGATTTCCGAGCGGGCCTTCGAGGCCATCATGCGCCGCGCCGGCCGTGGCATCCTCTCCGAGGTGCGCCACTGATGGATCGCCTGTTCCAGGAAATCGCCACCTTTGCGCCGGCCGTGGTGTTCAACATCTACTTTGCTGCCGCATCCATCCCGCTCGGCTTCCTCTTCGCCGTGGTCCTGGCCCTTGGCAAGGCATCGCCCAACCCGGTGATCTCGCGCCTCAGCCGCGGCTATATCTACGCCTTCCGCGGCTCGCCGCTCTTCATCCAGTTCTTCATGCTCTACTCCCTGGCCCTGTCGTTCAATGTGGCCCTGTGGAAGCCCTGGGGCATCTCCTGGTTCGTGCTGCATCCGCTGTTCATTGGCCCGCTGGTGCTGACGCTCAATACCGGTGCCTACACCGCCGAGATCTTCTATGGCGCGCTGCGTGCTGTACCACGCGGCGAGATAGAGGCGGCCCGCGCCTATGGCATGAGCCAGTCCCAGCAGTTCCGCCATATCGTCTGGCCCAACCTCATCCGCCTCGCCTGGCCCGCCTATACCAATGAAGTGGTGTTCCTGTTCCACGCCACGGCCATCGTCTACTTCGCCCTGCCGGTCATCGGCCAGCAGCGGGACCTGATGATCACGGCCAAGGATCTGTTCGAGCGCGACTACAACGCGTTCCTCCACTTTTCGGTCGCCGCCCTGTGGTTCCTGGCCGTGTCGCTGGTGGTTTTCTTCCTGTTCGGTCTGGTCTATCGACGGCTGATGCGTCACATGCCGGCGGCGCCCGGCCTGCGCTTCGCCCCCAAATGGCTGCGCTGAGGAACACCATGAAGATCATTGCCGATCTCTGCATCGTCCCGATGGGCGCCGGCCCATCCGTCTCCCGCTACATAAGGGAGGTAGCGACCATCATCGACGCCTCGGGGCTGAGCCACCAGATGCACGCCAACGGCACCAATATCGAAGGCGAGATGGCCGCCGTCACCGCCTGCGTCGAAGCCTGCTGCGCCCGGCTGCATGACATGGGCGTCGAACGCATCTTCTGCACCATGTCGTTTTCCACCCGAAACGACAAAGCCCAGACCATGGCCGACAAGCTGGCCGCCCTCGCCTGAGGACTTCGCATGACCTTTCAGCTGCACCACACCAACCTTGCTGGCGACACGCCCGGCGCCACCACCAGGCTCTATTGGTACACCGTGGGGCCGGCCGATGCCGAAACGCGCGTCCACCTGCAGGCGGCCCTCCACGCCGACGAGCAGCCCGGCACCATGGCCCTGCACCACCTGCTGCCCCGGCTGCGCGATGCCGATGCCGCTGGCCAGCTCAAGGCACATTTTACCATCTTCCCATCGGTGAACCCGCTCGGCCTCGCCAACTATTCGCTGCGCCATCACATCGGCCGCTACGACATCGAGACCGGCGTCAACTACAACCGCCGCTGGCCCGATCTTTATCCGCAGGTGGCCGAAGCCATTGCCGGCAAGCTGACCGGCGATATCAGCGCCAATGTCGCCATCATCCGCGCCGCCGTTGCCGACTGGATCGACAGCCAGCAGCCACGCACGGCCATCCAGCAGCTGCGCCTGCTCGTCCTCAAATCCGCTGCCGCTGCGGACATTGTCCTCGACCTGCACTGCGACGACGACAGCCTCAAGCACATCTTCACCTCGCCCGAGCTGATGCCCGGCCTGCAGGACCTGGCCGACTGGATGGGTGTCGCGGCGACCCTCACCGCCGAGGATAGTGGCGGCGGCTCGTTCGACGAGGTGCTGCCCACGCTCTATCGCAAGGCCCGTCTTGCTCATCCCGACCACCCCATTCCAGCGGCTACAGAAGCGGCGACGCTGGAATATCGTGGTCGTGCCGACAGCTTCGATGCCATCGGCCAGCAGGATGCCGCCGGGCTCTTCGGCTTCTTCGCCGGCCGCGGGCTCATAGAGGCCGACCCCGAACCGAAACCGGCTCCGGCGCCCGCACCGACGCCCTTCGAGGCGACCGAAGTTCTGCGCGTCGACGCCCCGGGCCTGCTGGCCTATCGCGTCGAGCTCGGCGATCGCGTGCACAAGGGACAGCCTATCGCCGACCTCATCGCCATGGACGGCCCCGAGGCCTTCGTAGCGCGCCGGCCGATCCTGGCCGGAACCGATGGCTTCGTGCTGTCGCGCGTCATGGGCAAATATGTCGTGCGCGGCGCCAGCATCGCCAAGATCGTGGGAACCGAGGTGCTGCCGACCCGGGCCGGGGCATATCTGCTGGAGGACTGAGGCCTCGGAGTACCCCCTCCTGACCTCCCCCTGATAGGGGGAGGGACAGATCGGGTTTGAGGCTCGATGCTACCCCAACCACTGCCCGGATTCCTCCCCCTATCAGGGGGAGGGTAGGTGGGGGTATCCCACCCA
>CBFGMY010000037.1:0-24582 GCA_965650055.1 uncultured Devosia sp. | reverse complement strand
GTTCCCTCCCCATCGAGGGGAGGGAGGCGCCAGCTCAGCCGCCAGTGTTCATCGTCTCCCTCCCCCTTGTGGGGAGGGATCAAGGGTGGGGGTGGTTTAGGCAGAATGGCGAGGCCTGGCTTTGCGGCTGCCTCTCAATACCCCCACACATCCCGCTTGGGCACGTCGTCGAAATACTCGTCGATCCGCTGGCTGGTTGCCGGGGTCACCTTTTCGGGCAGCGCGTGGCGGTCGAACCAGCCGACCTCGGCGATCTCGTGGTCCGGCTTGCGGTCGAAGGCCTTTTCGAACTTCGTCGCCACATAGAAGGCGACATGGTCACGATCGGTCACCGGGCTCGAATTGTGGTAGATGCCGAAGAGCTGCATCGGCCCGACGACGCGAAAGCCGGTTTCTTCCAGCGTCTCGCGCGCGCCGGCATGTTCGAGCGTCTCCCCGGGGCTGACGCCGCCGCCGGGAAACTGCCAGCCGGGCACATAGGTGTGCCGGATCAGCAGCACCTTGTCGCCATCGACCACCATGACGCGCGAACCCAGCGTCATGCGGTGCCAGAGGCCCTTGAGGGTCAGGAACACCTTGGCCGTAAGCCGCTGCCTGCTATTCATCTGCATCGAAACACTCCTTGCGACGTTACCGGTAGCAGAGACTTGATGGCGACAAAATTGACCCTGCGCCCGATTGACCGTTTTCTTGCCCGCCCGCATCTGGCATTAGGCGGACAATGACAACCCTTGCCCACATTTCCGACATCCACCTGTCGCCCATGCCCGACATCGGCTGGCGCGACCTGCTCGGCAAGCGCATCACCGGTTATCTCAACTGGAAGCTCAAGCGCCACGGCGAGCTCAACAGCGAAACGCTGTCGAGCCTGGTCGCCCACATGCAGGCGCAGAACGCCGATTTTACGGCGGTGACCGGTGACCTGGTCAACCTGGCCTTGCCGCTCGAGATCGACCGCGCCGGCCAGTGGCTGCGGGCGCTCGGCGCCTCCGACAGGGTCGCCGCCTGCCCCGGCAATCACGACGCCTATGTCTCTGGCGCGCTGGAATCGGCCCAGCGGGCCTGGGGCGAATATATGCAGGGCGAAACGCTGGACGACGCGGCATTCCCCTTCGTGCGGCGCGTCGGCGAGCTGGCCATCATCTCCTGCTCCAGCGCCGTTCCGACCCGGCCCTTCCTCGCCATCGGCCGCTTCGACGAGAAGCAGGCCCATCGCCTCGGCCGCATCCTCAAGCTCATGGGCGATGCAGACATGTTCCGCGTCGTGCTGATCCATCATCCGCCCAATCCGGAACTGCAGCACCCCTCATTCGGCCTCAAGGGGCACAAGCTGTTCCGCCAGGTCATAGCCGAACACGGCGCTGAACTGATCCTGCACGGCCATACCCACCGCTCCTCGATCCATTCCATTCCCGGCAAGGGCAAGGAAGTGCCGGTCGTGGGCGTCGCCGCCGCCAGCGCTGCGCAGGGCGGTACGCTGGACGATCCGGCGCGCTACAACCTGTTTCGCATCGAACGCAACGGCGATGGCGGCTGGAGCTGCACCATGCGCGAATTCGGCTTCCAGCGCCTGGGCACCGACATCGTCATGCGCCTGCAGATGCGGATCTGCTGAGGCGCGAGCCGGTAAACGGCTCGCGCAGACTATCGGTCAGGCGTCGACGCCACCCCAGATCGCCTCGGCGGTACGCACGACCAGCTCGAGCTTGCGCTTCTGATCGTCTTCGGTGATGGCATTACCCTCCTCGGTGGAGGCAAACCCGCATTGCGGCGCAATGCCAAGCTGGTCGATATCGGCATATTTGCTGGCCAGCTCGAACTTGCGCTTGAGGCCATCGAGATCCTCCAGCACGGCCGTTTTGGTGGTGATGAAGCCCGGCAGCACGCGCTTCTTGCCCTTGGGCAAGAGCCTGAGGGGCTCCAGCCCGCCGGCCCGGTCGGTGTCGTATTCCATGAAGTAGATATCGACGCCGGTCTGGTTGAAAACCGCATCGGCCGCCGGATCGTAGGCGCCCTCGGCCACCCAGGTGGATTTGAAGTTGCCACGGCACATATGCATGCCGATCAACATGTCACCCGGCCGATCCGCGATGGCGTCATGCATCATTTTGGCATAGCGGCCGATCAGCCAATCGGGGTCTTCGCCGCGTGCCTTGCGCTCGGCGCGGATCTTGGGATCGCACAGATAGGCAAAGAAGATGTCGTCTATCTGCAGGTAGCGACAGCCCGCGGCATAAAATGCGCCCACCGCCTTTTTGTAGGTGCGGGTGATCGCCTCGAAATAGGCTTCGGCATCGTGCTTGTATTCGTTGACGTCGATATCGCCTTCGGCAACGCGGAAATGGATGGCGCTCGGCCCGGGTATCGAAATCTTCGGCGTGACCGTGGTGTGCTTTTGCACGAACTTGAAATGCTCGAGCATCGGATGGTCGTCGGGAAAGTCGAGCCGGCCGGTGATGATCGGCACATCCGCCTTGGTCTTGACGCCGTGGAATTGGATGGCGCCGCTGTCGCGCCGCACGATTTCGAGGCCATCCAGCATGCCCATGAAATCGAAATGCCACCAGGCGCGGCGAAACTCGCCATCGGTGACGGCCTTGAGGCCGGCGGCCTCCTGCATGCGGATAACGTCGATGATCGCGGCATCCTCGACCGCCTTCAGGTCCTCGGCAGACAGCGTCTTGTCCTCGAAACGCGCCTTACGGGCTGCCTTAAGGGCAGCGGGCCGCAAGAAACTGCCGACGATATCGGCGCGGTAGGGTGGCTTGGATGACATTGCTTCCTCCTCACAACATGGGACGCATCTGATCGGCCTTTGCCAATCGAGGCAAGCCCGGAGGCTGAAACGCGCGCGACGGGCGCTGGCGGACAGGCCTCGGCTGCAAAGCTCAAGCCTGTGCCGGTCCCGCCGCTGACGACAGCTCGTGCAGCACCCGGTCGGCCATTGAGACGCAGCGCGCGCCGTCGAAGGGGAACAGCGAGGCGAAGGTTCCCCTGGCCTGCTGCTCGATGGAGGTGCGCAGCAGCCGCCTTGCCCGGTAGAGCCGGGTGCGGACGGTCTCGGATTTGATGTCGAGATGCGCCGCCGTGTCCTCGACGCTCAGGCCCTGCACGTCCCGCAGCACGAAGACGGTACGGAACGGGGCCGGCAGCTCATCGATGGCGCGTTCGAGAAGCACGCGGATTTCCTGGCGCGACATTTCGGCCTCCGGGTCGACAACCGGGCTCATGGGAAACAGCACGATCGCCCCGCCCTCCGCCTGTTGCGTTTCGATATGTTCGACGCCCACCATTGGTCGCCGATCCCGCGCCCGGCCCAGGGCCTCGTTGAGCGCTATGCGGGTGAGCCAGGTCGAAAATGCCGCCTCGCCCCGGAAGCCATCGAGATGGGTGAATGCCTTGACGTAGCTCGCCTGCACCACATCCTCGGCCTCGCTGTCGCTGCGCAGGATCGCGCGGGCTGCGCGGAACAGGCGCTGGTTGTAGCGCTGGATCAGGGTGCGAATGGCCAGTTCGTGCCGGCGGCGCGCCAGCTCGACCAGCGCCCCATCGGCAAGACCAGTGATGTCGTGGTCCTGGCGGACCGCCTGCAAAGCCATGTCCTTGCTCCTCTGTTTCCTCGGCTGGTGGCTGGACGCCGGCTGGGCCGGCGGCCAGGTATCGATCAGGGCAAGACGGTCAGCGTACCGGTCATGCCCGGGTGGAACTTGCAGATGAAGTCCCACTGCCCGGCAGCCGTCAGCGGCATGACCACCTCGGATTTGACCGGCAGGTCCACGTCGAAGGAGCGATCCCGGGCGGTGACTGTGTGCCGGAACAGGTCATCATTCTTCCAGGTGATCGTATCGCCAACATGCAACTGGGCGGGCAAGGCGCCAAACGCCATCTTGTCGACCACAACGACATAGTCTGCGGCCGATGCCGGCCTGGCCGCAAGGGCCAGCATCAGCAATGGCAGCAAGGCAGAAAAAGAGCGTCGCATGGCTCAATCCACCGTCGCGGCCAGGTGCTCGGCATGGGCCTGATGCTCGGCGAACAGCACGAGGCCGGTTTCGAGCAAAGCCTTGAGCTCGGCGTCGTGTGCTGCCGGGATGAGCGTGGTCTCGAGCGCCGTGTTCACGGTCTGATGGTAGGCGACCTCATTGGCGACATAGGCCGCATCGAACGCCGCGCCCTCGAGCGCGCCCAGTTCGGCCTGCTTGGCCTTCGCCGCCTCCGCCAGGGCCTGGCTGGTGGCATTGTCCTCGGGCGTGACGCCGAGCTTTTCAACCAGCGCCAGCGCCTGATCGTTGACCGCCTTGTGGTCCCGGGCCATCTGGTTGGCAAACTCGATCACGGCGGCATTGCTGCTCTTGGCCAGTGCCTGTTCGGCCGCGGCGATGTCGATCTGGCCGGCGGTATAGGCAATGTGGGCAACCTGCGCGTCGCTGAGCGGTGAATCATGCGCCGCTGCCGCGCCCGTCATGCCCAGAACGAGAAGGGCGGCCACTATCGTATTTCTGATCACTTGAATCTCCTGGCAATGGAGTCCGGAGGCGGCGCAACGCCACCTACTCGGCTCATCCATTGGACGGAGGTCCGATCCAAATGTTCCCGAAATGATTCAACCGCGCAACGAATGGCGCCTCGGCGGGGGTGGCCGCGGTCGTTACCGCCCTTCGGTCTTGTCCCGGACGCGGTTGTGGATTTCCTCCACCTCAGGCGTCATCTCATTGGCGAAGTCGCTCATCTCGAAGGCCGGGCGGATCTCAATTTCGCTCTTGCCCAGCATCGGATTGGGGCAGCGTTTTACCCAGGCGACAGCTTCGTCCATGTCGCGCACCTCCCAGATCCAGTAGCCCGATACCAGCTCCTTGGTCTCGGCAAATGGTCCGTCGATCACCATGCGGCTGGCCCCGTCAAAGGCGACGCGCTTGGCTTGCGAGCTGGGCTTGAGCCCGTCGCCGCCCAGCATGATGCCGGCATCGACCAGTTCCTCATTGTACTTGCCCATGGCCTCCAGCAGCTCGTTCGGCGGCATGATGCCGGCCTCGCTGTCCGCGGTAGCCTTTACGAATACGACGACGCGCATGGCCTGCTCCTCCGTTTTGACATGCAAAGTGCCCCACTCCCGCCACGGCGGCAAATCACCTATATGGTGAGCCAACCCCGCGAGTGATCCAAGCCTTGACCGAACAATTTCTCATCGAGCGCCCCACCTTCGATCCCGCGACGGGCAAGGCCAGTTTCGGCTATGGGCTGGACGGCCTGCATTTCATCGAGACCCTCGGCTTTCCGGCGGGCGCCGACGCGATAGCCGCAGAAGGCCCGGCTTTCCGCAAGCTGCTGGACCTGACCGCCGTCGTTCTGGGCGTCAGCTATTTCAAGCTCCGGGCCCCCTTCGAGATCGTCGCTCCCAACATCGCCCTCAGCGAGGCGGAGCGGGCCTTTGCCATCGACGTCTTTGAAAATGGCCTGGGCGAGTTCTATGCCCGCAACAATCTCATGCGCTTCGGCAAGCTGACCATTCATGCGCCCAACGACATCGAGTCGACGCGGCCCGCCCCGGCCCTGCCCGATCGCACCCTGCTGCCTATTGGCGGCGGCAAGGATTCGCTGGTCAGCGTCGACCTGCTGAGCCATGCCGGCGTCCAGTTCACCCCCTTTGCCGTCAATCCCAAGGGGCCGATCCTCACCTCGGTCGACAAGATCGGCACCAAGCCGGTCTATGTGACGCGCACGCTCGACGCCGAAATGATCCGGCTGGGCAAGGAACCGGGCTTCTACAACGGCCACGTGCCCTCGACGGCCATCAACTCGATGATCGCGGCGCTCTGCGCCCTGCTCTATGGCTACAACCAGATCGTGCTCAGCAATGAGCGCTCCGCCAGCGAGGGCAATGTCACCTTCGACGGGCGCGAGACCAATCACCAATATTCCAAATCGCTCGGCTTCGAGCTGCTGATCGCCTCGATCCTGTCAGACGCCACCGGCGGCGCGCTGAAATACTTCTCGCTGCTGCGGCCCTATTCGGAGGCGCGCATCGCTTCGCTCTTCACCCACGAGAGCAAGTTCGACCACGTCTTTTCGAGCTGCAACCGCAATTTCCGGCTGACCGGCAATGACGGCCCGCTCTGGTGCGGCGAATGCCCGAAATGCCACTTCGTCTTCCTGATCTTTGCGCCCTTCATGGCCAAGGATCGCCTGCTGTCCATTTTCGGCAAGAACCTGCTCGACATAGAGGCCAACGAAGGCTCGTTCCGCGAACTGGCCGGGCTGGCCGGGCAGAAGCCCTGGGAATGCGTCGGGGAAATCCTCGAAGCGGCCGCCTGTCTCTATACCCTGACCCGCCATGCCGACTGGCACGAGGCGGCGGTGGTCAAGGCCGTCAAGGCGGACCTTTTCGCCCAATATGGCGAACCCAAGCTGCAACTGGCCATGGCCGAATGCCTCACCGACAGCCACGATCACCACATTCCGCCGGCCCTGGCCGCCAAGGTGGCTGCCTATGCGGTTTGAGGAACCGGTCCTGCTCTATGGCGCCGGCCGCGAGGCGGCCTCGACCCGGGCGTTCCTGAAGGCACGCCAGCCCGACCTCAAGGTCTTTGTCACCGTCGATAGCGGCGACGCCGACATCCCGGACACCGAAATGATCGCCGCCGCGGACCTGCCGGACGCGATCCATGCCCACCGGTTCGGGCTGATCGTCAAAAGTCCCGGCGTATCGCGCTACAAGGACGTGTTCGACATCGCCCGCGACGCCGGCATTCCGGTGACGTCCAACCTCAATCTCTGGGGCTCCGCCTATCGCGTGGACCGCACGGTCATCGCCATTTCGGGCACCAAGGGCAAATCGACCACCGCGACGCTCGTGCACCTGATGCTGACCAAATCCGGCATCGATGCGGGCCTGGCCGGCAATGTCGGGGTCGCCCCGCTCGAGATCGCCGATCGCCACCCGGTCGTCGTCTTCGAGCTCTCGAGCTACCAGACCTCGGATATGAACTTCCTGCCCGATATCGCGGCCATCACCAATCTCTATCCGGAACATGTCGACTGGCATGGCTCGGTCGACCGCTACTTCAAGGACAAGTTGCACCTGATCGATCGCGATGGCGGCTTTCCGGTGGCCCTGGGTGCCGCGGCCAAGGGCAATGCCCTGGTCGCCGCCGCGGTGCGCGACCATCGCCGGCTGCTCGGCGAGCTGACGCCGGAGCAGTCCGCCGCCATCGACAAGGCCGTGATGGGCTCGCGCCTCAAGGGCACCCACAATCTCGACAATGCCCGGCTGGCGGCGCAGATCGCTTTGGCGGCCGGCGCCACGCTGGACGGCATCGTGCGCGGCATAGCCGCCTTCGTGCCCCTGCCCCACCGGCTGGAAGAGCACCAGTTTGGCGGCACCATTTTCGTCAATGACTCGATTTCTACGACGCCCGAAGCCACCAAGGCAGCCCTTGCCGCCTATCGCGGCTACCGCCTGGCGCTGATCGCCGGTGGCCATGAACGCCAGCAGGACTACGGCGAGCTGAGCACGCTATTGGCCTTCTATGGCGTGACCACCCTGGTCTGCCTGCCGGTGACCGGCGCGCGGCTTGCCACCGCGACCCGCGCCGCTGCCCCCCATATCGTCGTTTTCGCCGAACCCAACCTCGAAGCAGCCATGCAGATCCTGCATGCGCGCCGCCGCGACTTCGACGTCGTCATCCTGTCGCCGGGCGCACCGTCCTACAACCAGTTCAAGAATTTCGAGGAGCGCGGCCTGCGTTTCGTCGACCTCGCGCAAGCCACTTTCGGCTGACGGAGACACCATGCCCGGCCTGCTCTATCTCGCCATCGCCATAGTCGGGGAGGTCATCGCCACCTCGTTCCTGCGCGCCTCGGCCGGCTTTTCCCAGCTCGTCCCCACCATTGTCGTCGTGGTGGGCTACGGCATCACCTTCTACTTCTTCTCGCTGGCCCTGCAGACCATTCCCGTGGGCATCGGCTACGCCATCTGGTCAGGCGCCGGCATTGTCCTGATCTCTGTTATCGCCTATTTCGTCTATGGCCAGTCGCTGGACCTGCCCGCGCTTGTCGGCATCGGCCTCATCCTGGCTGGCGTGCTGGTCATCAACCTGTTCTCGCAATCGTCGACCCATTAGTCGCGCGCTAGAAGGCGCGGATCAGCGCCGCCGCCGGCACGCCGGCCCGCACCAGTGCGGTGCGAATGGCGTCCATCATCGAGCCATCGCTGATGCGCTCGCGCAGCCGGGGCAAGATTCCCTGGGCTCGGAACGCGGCCACGCCAAGCACCTGCGGCAGGTAGCGGCTGACCACGGCACTATCGCCCGAGCCCTGCGCCGCCATGATGGCGAGGATCGGCCCCAGTTCCGGATCGGCCTCGGCATAGAGCTCGGCATAGGCGGTCGCACCGGCAAAATCGTTGTCGCGCAGCGCCAGAAGGGCCGGAACGCCCTGGTACCAGGCCGGCGGATTGGGCGAGCCCTTGACCGCATCGACCGCCATGCCCTCGGCCTCCGCCAGATGCCCGCCAAAGGCCAGGAACCGCGCATAGGCCGCAAGGGCATCAACGCTGGCCGGGTTGAGTTGCACCGACGAGCTGTAGTCGGCACGAGCCTGGACCAGGTCCCCCACCGCTTCATGCAGGCGAGCCTGCTGCTCCCAGACGAAGCCGCTCACGGGGTCGAGCGCCATGGCTTGCTGCAGATCGGCGGCCGCCACGCGCTGCAGATCGATCGCCGATCCGGCCCCATCGGCCGTCCCCGGCTGTTCGGCCAATAGAACAGCCGCCGCGGCCAATGTGGCGGCCTCGGCGCGATCGGCCTCGGGCAGCGCCGCCAGGCACTTGCTCGCCCGTTCCGCCGCGCCTTCGCTGCCAGTCTCGCGATAGAGATCGAACAGGACCCGGCAGAGATAGGGATTGATCTCCCCAGCATCGGCGGAAGCCGACGCCAGATATTGCCGCGCCGCCACATGCAGCGGCCCGCGCGGACTGCCGAGCACGAGGCTGAGCGATCGCGACACCGTATCGAGCACATCGGCATGCATGGCGTCGCCCAGTGTCACCACGAGCGTGTGATTCCACACCACGGCGTGGGTACGGCCCTCGGTCAGGATGGCGCTGTATTGCACAACATCGCCATCAGGCCGCGCGATGCCTGCCAGCACGTAGTCGCTGGCCGGCAGGCCGGCCACTGCGCCGCCGGCCTCCCCACCCGCCCCATAGCGCACCTCGATATTGCCGAACTGCTCCAGATCGGTGACCAGCTCGATGGCGAGGCCTGCCACCGGGAGCGACGCGGTTTCGTTGGACGCCAGGTCCTGGAATTCGACGACGGTCACCGTGGGCCGCTGCACGGCCCCCATCACACCTGGCCCGGTGCGCCACCACGCATTGAAGGCATAGGCGGTGGCTGCCAGGCCCAGCACCACGGCAACGACGATGAGCCATGGGCGACCATAGCGTGGACTTGCTCCGCGCCGCGTGGGCGCCTCGGGCATGGCGGGCCTGGTGACAGGCGCATCATGCACGGGCACCGCCGTGAATTCGGGGATGTAGCGACCCACCGGCAGGCGAATCTGCACGGCGTCCCCGCTGCCCGGCCCACCATAATAGTCGTCCAGCAGGGCCCGCAGCCGGCGCGCCTGCACCCGCACGATGGGGTCGGCCTGCGGGTCGAAATCGGCCGGGCGGCCGAACACATCGACGGCGATGGAATAGGCCTTGATGGCCTGCTCGTTGCCCTCGAGCGTGCGCTGGACGATGTAGGCCAAGAACCGGCCGAGCTGCGGCGAGCGCGCAATTTCCGGCCACGCGAGCAGGCGCTCGAGTGCGGTCTGGACTGCCTCGCTCTGCGGCGCAGGATCGGTCAACCACGCCTCCCGGTACGACGAAATAGTGACGATTTACATGTAAAACACAAGACTGTGTTACATCGACTTTACCTAACTTTGCCTATTCCACAGGTCGTGATTGCATCATACGGCCGCCGTCGGCGTTATTTGCCGGCACTGCTTCGCGCCGGTTAGGCCCCGACCGAAGCCAATTGACCACCTAGTTTAGAACAGAAGCGCCCGTTGTCCCCGCAGGACGGCAGGCGCGTGTTTCCTTATCGCATTGTCCCGCCGGCGGGCGGACAACGGGGTGTGTATTGAACGACCACATGGACGGCATGCCATATCTGGCGCTGGTGGACGACGACCAGCATTCAGCGCATCTGCTGACGCGGATGCTGCTTGCCCATAGCTCGCCCGAAGTCCGGTGGCTTGGCGGCGCGCTGGAAGGCCGGCGGGCTCTGGCCAGGGTGCTGAGCGACCCGGCCGCCGATTGGCCCAGCCTGCTTATTGTCGACCTCAAGGCGCATAGCAGCGCCAGCCTCGAATTCACTTCCTCCATCCAGTCGCTGGCCCGCCAGAAAGGCGTGCCCGTCGTGGTGATGGCGCCGCCGCTCGATCGCGAGGGTCGCGAGGCCCTGCACGAAGCCGGCGCCTCGGGTGTGTTCTTTCGCCATTCCGATCGCGACGCCTATCGGCGCGAAGCGGCTGGCATCGTCAGTTTCTGGGCGCGCAATCAGCGCCTGGATGCGGTTGGCATGTAACGCCTGCGTCCACAGGTTACATGCCTCGGCCGGCAGGAGCGCTGCATGGCGGTTTTCGAACCGTTCCTGCATTCCCAAGCGTTCCTCCGGCCACTTTCTTCCTCTTCGGCCCGTTGCAGAGCGGCTGAAGGGGGCGTCGGCCCTACTCCAAGGGGGCCGGCGTGTGGGCGCGGTCGCGACACCTCCCGGTCGCGTCCGCACGGGGGGAGAAGCATTTCGGCAGCGCGCTCGTCCCTCAGCGCCGATGTCGAGGACTAGCGCTTCTCCCCGCGGCCCGCTTTCACGGCAGGCTTGTCATCATCCGCGTGCATATCGCCACCAATGACATTGTGCGCGAGTGCCCGCAGCGCCGCCAGCACCACCACGGCGAGCATGGCCGTACCCAGCGCGATAAGGTAATAGCCCAGAGACGCCGCTACGCCGACCGCACCTGCCAGCCACATGCCGGCGCCCGTCGTCAGCCCCTGCACGGTATTGCCGCTCTTGAAGATGGCGCCCGCGCCCAGGAAGGCGATACCGGCCGTCACCGCTTCCACCGCGCGGATCGGGTCGGGACTGGAGGTGCCCTCCCCCTGGATGGTGTGGAATATCTCGAAGGCCAGGATGGTGAACAGCGCGGCGGCAGTCGCTATCAGGATATGCGTGCGCAATCCGGCTTCCGCCGTGTTCCACTCCCGCTCGAAACCGATCATCGCGCCCAGCGCCGCCGCAATCAGCAGGCGAATGGCAATGATGTGCTGGGGTAGAAAGGTCTCGACGAAGCCGATTCCATTGCCGACATCCATGGCGAGCTTCCGGGATCTGTGACGCTAGCGGGACAACCCTGAAGCCCGGCCTTGGTTCCGACACCATTCTTCACCTCTCCCTTTGGGGGGAGAGGTGAAGGCGCCTTACACCGTCTTCAGCCAGCCGCCGTCGACGAAATAGGTGCTGCCGGTGGAGTAGCTGGCCTTGTCCGAGCACATGAAGACGAAGAAGTTCGCCAGTTCCTCGGGCGTCGCGAAGCGCTTCATGCCGCCGGCCTCGTTGGCCACGCCCTGCAGATGCGCCTGCCAGCCGTCCTCGCCGGCAATCTGCTTGGCGGTCTTGATCCAGTCGGGCGTCAGCACCAGGCCCGGATTGATCGTGTTGACGCGGATATTGTCGCCCACCACCTCGTTGGCGAGGGTCTTGGAAAACATCATCAGCGCTGCCTTGGTGGTGTTGTAGATCGGCTCGTACCACAGCGGCTGCACGGCGCAGATTGAGGCGTTGTGCAGCACCACGCCGCCGCCCCGCCGCTTCATTGATGGCACCAGCCCCCGCGCCAGCCGCACCGCGGCCATGACATGCAGGTCCCAGTAATACTGCCACTTGGCGTCATCGGCCTCGGCAATGGTTTCGTTGGAGCCGGTCCCGGCATTGTTGATGAGAATATCGGCGCCGCCAAAGGCCTTGATCGTGCCCTTGATGACAGCATCGCATCCCGCCGATGTCGCGACGTCGGCAGCGATGGCCGTGGCAATGATGCCGAATTTCTGGGCCACCGCTACGGCCGCGTCCTCGGCTCGCCCGCCGTTGCGGCCGACCAGCACCAGATTGGCGCCCTCCGCCGCCAGCCCCTCGGCCACCGCAAGGCCGATGCCAACCGTGCCGCCGGTGATGACGGCAACCTTGTCGCGCAGGTTCAAGTCCATCTCTTTCTCCCCAAAGTCTGTGAGCCCTCATGGTGAGCTTGTCGAACCACGAGGTCGGGCGGCCAATCGTGCCACGACCTCGCCCTTCGACGGGCTCAGGATGAGGTCTACTGATTACTCCGCGGCCACCCTGATCTGCAGCTTCACATCATCAGGCCGTGCCTCGACCGCACGGTCGAACGCCGCCTTGGCGTCCTCGAAGGCGAAGGTCCCGGAAATCAGCGGCTTGAGATCGACCTTGCCCGACGCGATGAGCGCAATGGCGCGGTCATATTGATGGGCATAGCGGAAGACGTTCTCGATGCGCAGTTCCTTGACCGAGGCGCCGGCAATATCGACCGCCACCGGCTCGACCGGCAGGCCGACCACGACGATGGCGCCACCCGGACGCGGCAGCGCCATGATGGTCTTCCAGGCATGCGGTGAGCCCGAGCATTCGAACACCACGTCGACGCCCCAGCCTTCGGTCAGCCGCGCCACTTCCTCGACGATGTTCTTCTCGCGAATATTGACCGGAATGATGCCCTGATACTGGGCGGCGATATCGAGCTTGGGCTGCGCCAGGTCAGCGACGATGACGCGCGCGCAGCCACCGGCCAGCGCCGCCAGCGCCACCATGGTGCCGATCGGCCCGGCGCCGAGCACCAGGGCCGTATCGCCGGGCACGATCCTGGCTTTGCTCGCCGCCTGCATGCCCACTGCGAAGGGCTCGACCATGGCGCCTTCGGCAAAGCTCACATGGTCGGGTAGCTTGAACGTGTAATTGGCCGGATGCACCACTTCGGCCGTCAGCACGCCATGCACCGGCGGCGTGGCCCAGAACGACACGGCCGGGTCGACATTGTACATGCCCAGCCGGCTGGCGCGCGAATTGGGGTCGGGAATGCCCGGTTCCATGCAGACGCGGTCGCCAACCTTGAGATGGGTCACCCCGGCGCCGATCTCGATCACCGTCCCGGCCGCCTCATGCCCCAGCACCATGGGCGCGTTGACCACGAAAGGGCCGATCTTGCCATGGGTGTAATAGTGCACATCCGAGCCACAGACGCCCACGGTGTGGATGGCGATCTTGACCATGCCCGGCCCAACCTCAAGCGGCAGGTCTATGTCACGCAGGGCCAGCTCGTGCTGGCGTTCGAGGACAAGGGCGCGAACTTTGGTCATGCTGCGGTTTCCGTTCGTTAGAAGGGTTTAGCGCCATTTCTAGACCACAAGACCGGCGCCGCGAAGGCGGGAACCGCCAAATTGGTACGAGTTGAACCACTTTGGCATCCGCGGGGACCATTGCTGGTAACCAGTCCGCAATTCCGGCTGGGATATGGTCGACTTCCGCAAGGTACGAAACCGGTCATTTGATGCAGCCCAAGACCTCGACACTCGAACGCTGGCAATTCTCTGCCGCCGTTCTGCTGCCTGTCGTCCTGGCCCTTGTCATCACTGCCGCAAGCGTGCTCGGCTTTGTGTTCTGGTCCACCGCCAATATCGACGCGCGGGCGCTCGAGCGGCAGAGCACCATGTTCGAGCATGTCATCGAGGCGCAACGCGCCCGGCTGGAGCATGAGCTGGCCAGCGTCGCGGCCCGCGACGACACGGTGGTCAATACAAAGCTGATGTTCAATTTCAACTGGGTCGATCGCAATATCGGCCAGTGGATGCATCAGTTTTTTGGCCACAACCGCGTCGTGATCCTCGATGCCATCGCCCAGCCGCTTTACATGATGGAAGACGGCGTTTCGATCGAACCGCAGAACTACCGGCGCATCGCCAGCCCCGTCCAGCAACTGGTCAACCGCGTGCGGGCACAGACCCCGCGTTTCACCGCGCCCGACGGCCCGCCCGGTCCGGTCTCGGTGTCCGACTTTGCGGTGGTGGAAGGGCTGCCGGCAATCGTCAGCGTCATGACGATCGTTTCCGATACCGGCGCCATCGTCCAGGAGCCCGGTTCGGAACCGCTGATCGCCGCCGTGCAGTTCCTCGACGGCAGCACCGCCACCCGGTTCAACAGCGAATACCTGTTCGAGGACGGCAATTTCAGCCTGGTCCGCGTCGACAATCCGGACCGCGCCACCCGGTCCATCCTCAATCAGGCCGGGCGCTTCGTGGCCTTTTTCGATTGGGAACGCGATCGGCCGGGCCTGATGATGCTGCGCCAGACCGGCCCGGCGCTCGCCGTCGCCTTTGCCGTGGCCGCCATCCTGGTTTTCCTGCTGCTGCGCCAGCTGCGCCGCTCGTCCACGGCCCTGGAACTCGGGCGCCGCAATGCCGAATACCAAGCGGCCCATGACCGGTTGACGGGCCTGCCCAACCGCATGAGCTTTGACGCCCATCTGGCCCGCGTGCTGGCGGAGCGCCAGGGCATGAGCGCCCAGCTGTCGCTGCTGATGCTTGACCTCGACCGCTTCAAGCAGGTCAACGATACGCTCGGGCACCAGGCCGGCGACGAACTGATCTGCGCGGTCGGCCAGCGCATCCGCGACGTGGTCGGCCAGGGCGTGATGCTCGCGCGGCTGGGCGGCGACGAATTTGGCATCCTGCTGGTCTCGCGTGACGGCTCTGAGGATGTCCCGGGCCTCGCGGCCGGCATCATCGAGTCCATCGGCCAGGCCTTCGACCTCAACCATTTCAAGGCCCATGTCGGGGTCAGTATCGGCATCGTCAACGCTGCCAGCGGCAATGCCGAACCGCGCGAGCTGGTGCGCAAGGCCGATATCGCGCTCTATGAGGCAAAGGCCGGCGGCCGCAACCGCGCCGTGGTCTACGAAGAGCATATGAACGAGCTGCTGCAGCTGCAGCACACCATCGAGGGTGAACTGCGCGAGGCGCTGCAGCGCGATGACCAGCTGGCCGTGGCCTTCCAGCCGCTGATCGACCAGCGCACGCGCAAGGTGATCGGCGCCGAGGCCCTGGCCCGCTGGAACCACCCCAAATTCGGCCATATCTCGCCAGCCCGCTTCATCCCGGTGGCCGAGAATACCGGTCTCATCGAAGCCCTGGGCGAATTCGTGCTGCGCCGCGCCTGCACGCTGGGTGCGCAGGCGCCCGGTCGCACCATTGCGGTGAACATCTCCCCCACCCAGCTGCGCAATCCGCGCTTTTCGGTGCAGGTCTTCGATATCCTGCGCGATACCGGCATGCGGCCGCTGGATCTGGAACTCGAAATCACCGAATCCATCCTGCTCGACGACGAGCATGTCTCGGCGCAGAACCTGCGCACCTTCCGCGCCGCGGGCATTCACATCGCGCTCGACGATTTCGGCACCGGCTATTCCTCGTTGAGCTACCTCAAGCGCTATCCGGTGGACCGCATCAAGATCGACCGCTCCTTCGTCATGCAGCTGGCCGACGGCCATGTCTCGGTCGCCATCACCCAGGCCATCGTCACCCTCGCCCATGCCATGGATATCGAGGTAACGGCCGAAGGCGTCGAGACCGAGGCCCAGGCCACCATCCTGGGGCGGCTTGGCTGCAACACGCTGCAGGGCTTTCTGTTTTCCGGCGGCGTTGCCGACGATCGCATCACCGCCATCTTCGCCGACAAGGCCAACAGCCCCGAACGCCGCCGGCGCACCAAGGCGGCGTGAAACCTCCATTAACCGCGATTCGCTGCGCTGCCGGGGGATTCACCAGCCGCTAAGCGAGCGGGCCGACACTCCCGGCCACGGTCGGGGGACACGTTCATGTCGCAGTCAAACACGTCGGGCTGGCAGTTTTCGCGCAAGGTGATGCTGCCCATCGTCATCGCTATTCTGGTCACCACGGGCACTGTTGCCAGTTTCGTCACCTGGTCGGTCGGGCGAACCGACGATCACGCACTGGCGCGGCAGACGCGGCTCCTCGAGCAGGCGCTTGCCGACCAGATGGCTGCCGTCCCCGTCGGGCAGGAAGACCTCGCCGTCTGGGACGAGGCCGTCACCGCGGTGGCCGAGCGCGATGTCGACTGGCTCAACGAGAATATCGGCGCCACCGCCTTCAACGCCTATGGCCAGAGCCGCGTCTATCTGCTCGATGCCAATGGCAAGCCCATCTACGCCATGCGCGACGGCGGCCAGGTCCCCGCCAAGGCCGTCGAAGCGGTGCGCGAAACCCTCGCGCCGCTGATCGAACAACTCCACTCGCTCGACAACCTGGCGGCCATCGACGCCTATAACAACTTCATCGGCGAGGCCCCGCCGTCCGCCGTCGACATCGCCCTGATCGAGGATCGGCCGGCCATCGTCAGCGTCATGCCGATGCTGCTCAATGTCAGCACCGATTTTGCACCGGTCGGCGAGGAGCCGGTCTTTGCCGCCGTGGTGCTGCTCGACGAGGCCATGGCAGGCGAACTCGAGACCCAATACCTGTTCGAAGGCGCCCGCTTTGAAACCAACCCCGACGTGACCGGCGCGCAGGCCGCCTTTGCGGTGCGCAACAGCGCCGGCCAGCCCATCGCCTGGTTCAAGTGGCAACCCGATCGCCCGGGCGCGCGCATCCTCAGCGATACGATGCCGGCGCTGCTCGGCGCACTCCTGGTTACCGGCGCGATCATCGTCGTGCTGATGCGCAACCTGCAGCGCGCCTCGACCCAATTGCAGGCCGAGCGCGCCGATGCCCAGCATCGGGCCATGCACGATCCGCTGACGGGCCTGGGCAACCGCGCCCTGTTCCGCGACCGGCTCGATACTGCCCTGCGCAACCTGCCGCGCGGCGAACCGCGTCTGGCCCTGCTGGCGCTTGATCTCGACCGCTTCAAGCAGGTCAACGACACGCTTGGCCACGAGGCCGGCGACGAACTGCTGCGCCAGGCCTCCTCGCGCATCACCGGCATGTTGCGCCCATCGGACACGCTGGCGCGGCTGGGCGGCGACGAATTCGCCATCATCCAGCCCGGCATCACCACTCATGGCGATGCGGGGCGGCTGGCCCAGCGCGTCATCGATGCCCTGCAGCCGCCGTTCCAACTATCAGGCAAGGCGATCCAGATCGGCGTCAGCATCGGCATCGCCACCGCGCCCGACCTGGCACAGACCGATGCGGACCTGGTCGCCCGCGCCGACGACGCACTCTATCAAGCCAAATCCGGTGGGCGAAACCGCTATTGCTTCCACGCCACCGACCTGCCCGATGGTCATCCGGCCAAGCTCGAGGATCAGGTTCGGCAGGCGTTTGCGGGGCGCGGGGCGGCCTGATCCGACGACAGTGTCATCCCCGCGAACGCCGGGATCCAGTCTTTTGAACGTGTGCGAGCAAGAGTGGATTCCCGCCTGCGCGGGAATGACGCCGTGGATGAACCTGCCCTACCCCATTGCCGCCAGCACGGCGCCGAGCCGCTTCTCGCGCTGCAGCAGGCCGGGCCGGCCCTTGCCGGCGGCATCCCACATCGGCTTGAGCTTGCCGGTGTCAAACAGCTTGAACAGGCACGGCGCGATATAGGATTTGCGCGAAATCGCCGGCGTGTTGCGCAGCACATCGGCCACCTGACGGGCCACCTCGCCCATCTGCCGGCGGCGCGCCGTTTCGGACTTGCCCACCTCCATCCCCGCCAGCGCCTCGGCGGCCAGGGCGCTGGCATGCAGCGTGCGGAAATCCTTGGCGGAAATGTCGGTGCCGGCCAGCTCGCGCAGATAGGCGTTGATCGCCTCGGTCTTGATTGGCCGCACCTTGCCAGTCTCGTCGCGCCACACCAGCAGCCGCTTGCCCGGCAGCGTCAGGATGCGCCTTATGGCATCGGCCAGTTTTGCATCAGTCAGGCAATATTCCGCCCGTTTGCCGCCCTTGGCGTCGAATGTGGTGCACACCTCGTTGCCATTGACGCGAACATCGCGGGAATAAAGCGTCCCGGCGCCGCGCGTGCCGCTGGTCTCGAGATATTTCTCGCGCCCGACGCGCATGGCAGTGCGGTCGATCAGGGCAACCGCAATGGCCAGAGCCAGTTCGCGGCTCCCCGCCTCGGCAGCCAGCGCGGCATCCACCCGGCGGCGAAGCCGGGGCAGCGCGTTGGTCAGCGCCGCGAGCCGCTTCTGCTTCTTGCCCTCGCGACGCACTTCCCAATCGGGGTGATAGATATATTGGTCGCGTCCGGCCTCATCGATGCCGAGCACCTGAATATGCGCCTTGGGATTCGGCGCAATCCGCACCGCGCGCCAGGCAGGTGGAATGCCCAGCGCCTTGATGCGGTCGCGCGTTGCCGCGTCCGAAATCAGCGCGCCATCGCCGCCGCGATAGCAGAAGCCCTTGCCGCTGCGCTGGCGCACCAGGGTCAGATCGTCCCGTTTGGTCCTGACAAGCCGCATGGCCGGATCAGGTCGGGTTGGATTGGGTGAGGGTGTAGATCGTGTAGATGATGGCGAAGAGCACGATGACGCCAACCAATGACGTTACCAACACGCGCGCATTCATCTTGCGGGGACTGGCCTGGCGGACGTCGGTCGTGCTCTTGTTGGGGTCATAGGTTTCCATGACGCTCTCCTTGCTTGTGCTGCTGCAACGGTGCGCGCGCCGCGCCGGTTCCGCGACATCGCGCCGCCCGCCCTTGACGCAAGCCCCGCCGGGGCCGACCTTCGGCCATGACCAAGACCCAGGATAGCCCCATGACCAGTGCCGCCACCCTCACCCGCATGATCATGGCTGGACAGGGCAAGGAGCCGGCCGATCTGGTCATCAAGAATGTGCGACTGCTCGATGTCATCACCGGCGCGGTGACCGAGACCGACATCGCCATTGTCGGCGACCGCATCGTGGGCACCCATGCCAGCTATGAGGGCAAGACCACCATCGACGGCGCGGGACGCTTCGCCGTGCCCGGCTTCATCGATACCCATCTCCATATCGAATCCTCGCTGGTCACCCCGTTCGAATTCGATCGCTGCGTGCTGCCGCATGGCGTGACGACCGTCATCTGTGATCCCCACGAGATCGCCAATGTGCTGGGCGGAGAGGGCATCCGCTACTTCCTCGATTGCGCCGAACAGACGGTGATGGACATAAGGGTGAACCTCTCGTCCTGCGTGCCCGCCACGGGCTTCGAGACCTCCGGAGCGGCGCTGGAAATCGCCGACCTCGAGCCGTTCCGCGCTCATCCCAAGGTCATCGGCCTGGCCGAAATGATGAACTTTCCCGGCGTGCTCCATGGCGACCCGGGCATCATCGCCAAGCTCGTCGCCTTCCAGGGCGGCCATATCGACGGCCATGCGCCGCTGCTGTTGGGCATGGCGCTCAACGGCTATCTCGCCGCCGCCATCCGCACCGACCACGAGGCCACCTCGGCTGCCGAGGCGCGGGAGAAGCTGGCCAAGGGCATGGCCATCCTCATTCGCGAGGGCTCGGTCTCCAAGGATCTCAAGGCGCTGGCAGAGGTGCTGGACGAGAACACCTCGAGCTTCGTCGCCCTCTGCACCGATGACCGCAACCCGCTCGACATCGCCGAGGAAGGCCATCTCGATAGCTCCATCCGCCGCCTGATCGCCATGGGCCGCCCGCTGCACCATGTCTATCGCGCCGCCAGCCATTCGGCGGCCCGCATCTTTGGCCTGAGGGATCGTGGCCTCGTGGCCCCGGGCTGGCGCGCCGA
Organism: uncultured Devosia sp.; assembly: GCA_965650055.1. GTDB lineage: Bacteria > Pseudomonadota > Alphaproteobacteria > Rhizobiales > Devosiaceae > Devosia. The sequence continues at coordinate 4,783 of CBFGMY010000037.1, read as the reverse complement.
CATTGCTTTGCTCGATAGCCTCGAAGATTGCCAGGTCAGCGACGTCATTACCGCGGGCCGGCTGGTGGTCCCCGAACTCTTCGCCGCCCGACAGCCCGTCGAGACGGTTGGTCTGTCCTCGATGAAGGCCAAGCCCGTCTCGGCAGCCGATTTCATCGCTGAGCCCAAACCCGGCCGCAACAGCACGCCTGTCATCGGCGTCAAGCCGGGCCTGATCCTGACCTTCCGTGACGAGGCCACCCTGGCCTTGACCGAAAACGGGCTGCAGCCCGATCTCGCGGCCGATGTGCTCAAGGTCGCCGTCATCGAGCGGCACGGCAAGAATGGCAATATCGGCCGCGGCTTCGTGCGCGGCTTCGGCCTCAAGCGCGGCGCCATCGCCTCCTCGGTCGGCCATGACAGCCACAACATCACCGTCATCGGCGCCACCGACGAGGACATGGCCGTGGCGGTAAACCGCCTGATCGAGCTGCATGGCGGCTTCGTCGTCGCCGATGGCGGCAAGGTCACGGCCGAGCTGGCTTTGCCCATAGCGGGCCTCATGAGCCCCAAGCCGTTCGAGGCGGTGACGCACGACCTGCATGCGCTGCGCGAGGCGGCCTATGCGCTCGATTGCGTGCTGCCCGAGCCGTTCCTCCAGGTCGCCTTCCTGGCGCTGCCTGTCATCCCCCATCTCAAGATGACCGATCGCGGCCTGTTCGACGTCGACAAGTTTGACTTCGTGGATTGAGGCGATGAGCGTCGGAAGCATCGTCCTCGCCAAGCTCTACGGCCTGCCGCCGCGTCTTTACGGCACCACGCGCCGACGCGATGTCGCCCTGCCGATGGACGATGGCGTGACGCTGATGACCGATGTGTATTCCCCTCGTATCGAGGGGCCACATCCCACCATCCTCATGCGCCTGCCCTATGGCCGCAACGGCTTCGGCACGGTCGCCGAATGCTATGCCGAACGCGGTTTCCATGTCGTGCTGCAGGCCTGCCGCGGCACCGAAAAGTCCGGCGGGCAGTTCGATCCACTGGTCAATGAACGGGCCGATGGCCTCGCCACCCTGCGCTGGATCAAGGCGCAGGACTGGTATGACGGCCGCCTCGGTCTCTCCGGCCCGTCCTATCTCGGCTATGCGCAATGGGCCATCTGCGATGAACTGCCCGAGATCTCGGCCATGGCCACCAAGGTCACGTCGGCCGAGTTTCAATCCGTAGTCTTCCCCTCGGGCGCCTTCCATCTCGGCCTGTGGCTGAGCTGGCTGCAGGTGATCGAAGGTCTGCGCGGCAATCCGCTCAAGATGAGCGGCACCATGTTTTCCGGCGGCGTCGAAAAGCGCACCGCGAGAGCAGCCATGACGTTGCCGCTGCTGCATGCCGACACTGCCGCTGTCGGCCATGACGTGCCGTTCTGGCAAAGCTGGTTCGAAAGCGCCATCGGCAATGATGACTTCTGGAAGGCCATCGACCACCGCCACCGGCTGGGACCGAAGACCCCGCCCAACCACTTCATTTCCGGCTGGCACGATTTCATGCTGGACCAGCTGCTGCGCGACTACCAGACGCTGGTGGCCTTTGGCCACACGCCCCACCTGACGGTTGGGCCCTGGACGCATATTGCCAACGACCTGCAGGCCGAGAGCATGCGCGAAACCCTCAACTGGATGCGCGCCAAGCTGCTCGGCGACGCGTCCGGCCTGCGCGAAAAGCCGGTGCGCATCCACATTTCGGGCCTCAACCAGTGGCGCGACTATGATCGTTACCCGCCCGGCCCGCCGCAGATGCAGACGTGGTGCATCCAACCTGATGGCGCCCTCGCAAAACGCGCTCCGGCGCAACCGGCATCCGATCGCTACCGCTACGACCCGGCCCATCCCACGCCTAATATCGGCGGCAACATGTTTGCCTTTACCGGTGCCGGCCCCGTCGACAATGCGCTCCGCGAGAACCGCGCCGATGTGCTGAGCTACACGTCCGGGCCCCTGGCCGGCGACCTGACGATCATCGGCCAGACCCAGGTGACGCTGCATGCCCGCGCCGGGGTCCCGCATGCCGATTTCTTCCTGCGACTGTGCGATGTCGGGCCTGACGGGATTTCCATCAACGTCTGTGACGGCCTGATCCGCGTGACCCCGGAAACGCCGGTGGAGCCGGATGGCAGCTGGCGGCTGGAGTTCACGCTGCACGCGGCGGCACATGCATTCCGCGCGGGGCACAGGTTGAGGCTGCAGGTGTCGTCGGGGGCGCATCCAAGATATGCGCGGAATCTGGGGACGGATGAGCCGGTGGGGACGGCGACCAGGATGGTGGCCAATGACGTGGAGATTTTCCACGAGGGGACGGGGTTTGGGCTGGCGACCTATGCGATGTAGCCGCTCTATCGCCTCCCTCGGGGAAGACTCAGTCGGCCTTGTGGCTCCCGTCACCCCACCCTCATTCCCTCCCCATCAAGGGGAGGGAGGCGCCAGTTCGAACGCCAATGTTCATCGCCTCCCTCCCCCTTGTGGGGAGGGAATGAGGGTGGGGGTGAGTCACCAACACCAAGTATGGGGGTATCCTCAGGACCCTACTTCCCGTCCCGCGCCTTCACCTTGCGCCGCGCCGCGTGCAGCAGCGGTTCGGTATAGCCACTGGGCTGATCCGCCCCATGCAAAGCCAGATCCAGCGCGGCATTAAACGCCACCGACTGGAAATTCTCGGCCATCGGACGATAGAGCGGATCGCCCGCGTTCTGCCCGTCGACCACCGCCGCCATGCGCTCGAAGGTCGAGGTCACCTCGTCCCGCGACACCAGCCCATGGCGCAGCCAGTTGGCCACGGCCTGGCTGGAAATCCGGCAGGTGGCGCGATCTTCCATCAGCCCGACATTGTTGATGTCGGGCACCTTGGAACAACCGACGCCCTGCTGCACCCAGCGCACCACATAACCCAGGATGCCCTGCGCATTGTTCTCGAGCTCGCGGGTGATTTCCTCGCGGCTGAGCGAGAACGGGACCTGTATCGGCATCGAGAACAGTTCGCTGAGGGCCGGCACCGCCTGGTTATGGCGCCGCTGCTGCGCCGCGAACACGTCGACCTGGTGGTAATGCAGCGCATGCAGCGTCGCCGCGGTGGGGGACGGCACCCAGGCGGTGTTGGCGCCGGCATTGGGATGGGCGGCCTTGCTCGCCATCATCGCCGCCATATCGTCGGGCCGGGCCCACATGCCCTTGCCGATCTGCGCGCGCCCACTGAGACCACAGGCCAGCCCGATCAGCACATTGCGATCCTCGTAGGACTGCAGCCACTTTTCGGAACGAACCTCGTCCTTGCGCAACACGGCGCCGGCTTCCATCGCGGTATGGATTTCATCGCCCGTGCGATCGAGGAAGCCGGTATTGATGAAGAACACGCGCTGGCGTGCTTCATAGATGGCTGCCTTGAGATTGGCCGAGGTGCGGCGTTCCTCATCCATGATGCCGATCTTGATGGTCAGCGGCGGCAGGCCCAGCATCTGCTCCACCGAGGCGAAGATGGCGCAGGCGAAGGCCACTTCCTCTGGCCCGTGCATCTTGGGCTTGACGATATAGATGGCGCCGGTCGTGCTGTTGACCTTGTCCTGCATGGCGCAGAGCACGGTGATGGCGGCATCCATCAGGCCCTCGCCGATCGGCTTGCCATTCCACAGCACGGCATCTGAAGTCATCAGGTGGCCGACATTGCGGACCAGCAGCAGCGCGCGGCCCTTGAGCACCAGCGGCGCGCCATTGACGTCCTTGTAGGTCCGGTCCTCGTTGAGCTTGCGGGTGACGGTCCGGCCGCCCTTCTCGAACGTATCCTCCAGCGTGCCGTTCATCAGGCCCAGCCAGTTGCGATAGACGCCGACCTTGTCTTCGGCATCGACCGCGGCAACCGAATCCTCGCAGTCCTGGATCGTGGTCAGCGCCGCCTCGACCACGATGTCGCTGAGCCCGGCCTTGTGCGTGCCGCCGATGACGCTGCCCGGCTCGATGACGAGGATGACATGGAGGCCATGGTGGCGCAGCACCAGCTCGCCGCTCGTCTCGGTGCCGCCATAGCCGACAAAGGCGCCCGGATCGCGCAGGCCGGTCCGGCCGGAGGGTGTGTCCACCTCGAGATGACGGACCTCGCCATCCTTGACCACGTGATAGCCCGTGACATCGCGATGGCTACCGGCAGCAAGAGGCAAGAAATCATCCAGAAAGCTTGCAGCCTTCTCGACCACCGCCGCGCCACGCGCCGCATTGTAGCCCTTGCCCGGCGCCAGTTCGCCATCGCGGCCGATGACGTCGGTGCCGTAAAGCGCATCATAAAGGCTGCCCCAGCGGGCATTGGCCGCATTGAGCGCATAGCGCGCATTGGAGACCGGCACGACCAGCTGCGGCCCGCACAGCGTGGTGATCTCCGGGTCTAGGCCACTGGTTTCGATGGTGAAATTATCAGGCTCAGGAACGAGGTAGCCGATGTCCCGCAGGAAAAACTCATAGCCCTGCGCATTATTGGCCACTGGCCCATACTTGCGATGCCAGTCATCGATTCCAGCCTGCAACTCGTCGCGTTTGGCGAGCAGCCGCGCATTGACGGGCGCATGCTCGGCCACCAGCGCGGCAAAGCCGCTCCAGAACTGATCAGCCGATACCGACAGGCCCGGCAGCGCTTCTTTCTCGACGAAATCGACCAGCAGCGGGTGGACTGAGAGGCCGGATTTCGTGAGGTAGCTGGTCATGTCTGAACTTTCTTCTCTTCACCTCTCCCTTTGGGGGAGAGGTCGACCCTCTTGGGTCGGGTGAGGGGG
>CBFGMY010000036.1:0-24772 GCA_965650055.1 uncultured Devosia sp. | reverse complement strand
CATCGACAACTGCCTCGCCGTCGCCGACGACTTTGACGTGCAGGTGATGATCCACACCGACACGCTCAATGAATCCGGCTTCGTGGAAGACACGATCGGCGCCTTCAAAGGCCGCACTATTCACGCCTTCCACACGGAAGGCGCCGGCGGCGGCCACGCACCCGATATTCTCAAGGTCGCGGGCCTGCCCAACGTCATCCCGTCCTCGACCAACCCGACGCGGCCTTACACGGTCAACACCATCGCCGAGCATCTCGATATGCTCATGGTGTGCCATCACCTGTCGCCATCGATCCCCGAGGACGTGGCCTTCGCCGAAAGCCGCATCCGCAAGGAAACCATCGCCGCCGAGGATATCCTGCACGACATGGGCGCTCTCTCGGTCATTTCGTCCGATAGCCAGGCCATGGGCCGCGTCGGCGAGGTGCTGATCCGCTGCTGGCAGACCGCCGACAAGATGAAGCGCCAGCGCGGTAAGCTGGTGCAGGAAACCGGCGACAACGACAATTTCCGCGTCAAGCGCTACATCGCCAAATACACCATCAACCCCGCTATCGCCCACGGCATGAGCCAGCACATTGGCTCCATCGCTGTCGGCAAGCGCGCCGACCTGGTGCTGTGGAACCCCGCCTTCTTCGGGGTGAAGCCGGAAATGGTCCTGCTCGGCGGCTCCATCGCCGCCGCCCCGATGGGCGACCCCAACGCCTCTATCCCCACGCCACAGCCGATGCACTACCGGCCCATGTTCGCCTCTTTCGGCAAGCTCTTGACCTCGTCCTCGGTCACCTTCGTCTCGCAGGCCGCCTATGACGATGGTCTGCGCAACAAGCTGGGCGTCGCCAAGCAGATGCTGCCCGTCATCAACACCCGCGGCGGCATCGGCAAGCACTCGATGATCCACAACTCGGCCACGCCCAGCATCGATGTGGACCCCGAGACCTACGAAGTCCATGCCGACGGCGAACTGCTCACCTGCGAGCCCGCCACCGTCCTCCCCATGGCCCAGCGTTACTTCCTGTTCTGACGCTAATGTTCATGATACGTTCTTCCAGAGTCGGGAGGGACCAATCATGAGCGAAACCAACAATGCAGTCTGTCTTGTCACCGGCGCCAGCCGGGGCATCGGTCGCGGCATCGCGCTGGCACTGCTGGCCGAAGGCGCGCGGGTGCACGTCACCGGGCGGACGGTTACCGACGCCCAGGCCGCGGCCCATCCACAGCTCGAAGGCTCGCTCGATGGTCTGGTGGCAGAAGCCAAGGCCCTGCCCGGCACGCTGACCGTCCATGTCTGCGATCACGCCGACGACGCCCAGACCGAGCGCGCTGTAGCCGACATCATCGCAGCCGAAGGCCACATCGACATTCTCGTCAACAATGCCTGGCCCGGCTACGAGAACATGGTGGAGAATGACGACTTTACCTGGATCCGCCCGTTCTGGGAGCAGCCCATGTGGCGCTGGGCCAGCATGATCGATGTCGCGGTCCGCACCGCCTTTGTTACTGCCCGCGCCGCCGCCCCCAGCATGGTCGCCCGCCGCGCCGGCCTTATCGTCAATATCTCGTTCTGGGCCGCCCAGCGCTATGATGGCAACGCCATCTACGGCATCGCCAAGGCCGCCGCCGACAAGATGGCCGCCGATTTCGCGCATGATCTCCGCCCCCATGACGTGGCCGCCCTCGCGCTCTATCCGGGCCTCGTCCGCACAGAAGCCGTGCTACGCAACGCCGAGTATTTCGACATGAGCAACTCGGAATCGCCCCAGTTCATCGGGCGCGTGATTTCGGGGCTCTGGCGCGATGCCGGCCTCATGGACAAATCGGGGCACGTTCATGTCGCGGCAGCGCTGGCCAAGGAATACGACATCCCTGATATCGACGGAAAACGTCCTGTGCCACTAACACTTTAGCCTCTGGACAGTACAGGTTGCCGGGCGCAGGCTGGCTGTCCTAGCGTCAACGAGGCCCATCCATGATCTATGCACTTGCCATCCTCATCGGCATCGCCGCCGGTCTGCGCGCCGTCACGCCCATAGCGGCCATTGCCTGGGGCGCCTATTTGGGCTGGATCGATCTCAGCGCCACGCCCCTGGCCTTTCTCGGCAACATCATTGCCGTCATCGTCATCACCCTGGTGGCCATCGCCGAACTGGTCAGCGACCAACTGCCCAATACGCCCAGCCGCAAGGTCCCCGTGCAGTTCGGCACCCGCATCGTGCTCGGCGCCCTCGCCGGCGCCCTGCTGATGCCGGCCAGCTGGATCATCGGCGCCATCCTGGGAGCTGTCGGCGCCGTGCTCGGCACGCTGGGCGGTGCCGAGATTCGGTCTCGCTTCGCCAAATCCTTCGGCCGCGATCTGCCCGCCGCGCTGATCGAGGACGCAGTCGCCGTCGTCGGGGCCCTGCTGGTGGTCTACCTGGCCTGATCGGCATGGTGGCGGGGCCCCGATTACGCTAGGCTCGCCACATCAGGGAGCCTAGCGTGATCGTCGTCGTTGCCACCTTCCGCATTCGCCCCGGCGCACTCGAGCCATTCGTGGACGCTGCCTATGCACTGATCGACGCAGCGCGACGGGAACAGGGCTGCCTCTACTACGATCTCCATGCCAGCGTGACCGACCCGGATCGGATGCTGTGCTACGAGCAGTGGAGCGACCGCGCCGCTTTCGATCGGCAGTCCGCCACCTCGCACATGGCCGCGTTCATTGCCGCCACCGCCGATTTCGTACTGTCATCCAGGGTTGAGATCATCCACCCCGACCATATCGATACGCTCTGACTCAATTCCGCCTCGCGCCATGGGCACCATCGCGCAACCGAATGGAGGCCACATGATCAAGCCCGCCCTCGCCGCCCTGCTCGCCGCCAGCCTGCTGGCGCCCGCCGCTGCCCAAGCCATTGAGACCTCGGTCGAGATCGAGCTCGGCACCACCGCCGATTTCGAACGCCGCACCGTACTCTACGATTGCGCGGCGGCCGAACCGCTCAGCGTCACCTATATCAACGCCGCGCCCAACTTCCTGGCGCTGGTGCCTGTCGACGGCGAGCCCGAGCCGCTGGTCTTCGCCTCGGTCCTAGCGGCCTCTGGCGCCCGCTACGCCGCCAACCAATGGGCGTGGTGGACCAAGGGTGCCGATGCCAGCCTTTATGACATCACGCTTGGCGAAGATGCCGAACCTGTGCTCACCTGCTCGGAGTTGAACAACACGCCCTAGGGGCGTTGGGGGCCGAAGCGCCATGGACGCCACCGCCGTGCACGAACTCTTCCCCCATGTCCGCATCGTCATGGGCATGATTGTCGGCCTGGGCATCACCCGGCTGCTGATGACGGTGGCCGGCCTGATCCAGCATCCGCAGCGATCGCGCGTGTCGGCCATTCACCTGCTCTGGGTGGGCTCCATCCTGGTCGAACTCGTGCTGTTCTGGTGGTGGCAGTTCGCGCTGTTCAACCTGGCATACTGGACCTTCGGGATCACGCTGTTCCTCATCCTCTATGCGGTCACCCTGTTCCTCATCGCCGCCCTGCTATCACCCGACAACATTGCCGAATATGACGGCTACGAAGACTTCTTCCTCAAGCGTCGTGGTTGGTTTTTCGGGCTTTTCGCCGCCACCTTCGTCCTCGATACTGTCGACACGCTTATCAAGGGCGAGGCCTATTGGAACCGCTTCGGCCTCGAATATTTCATCCAGGTGCCGCTCGGTCTTGTCCTCTGTGCTGTCGCCATTCGCTCGACCGACAAGCGCGTCCATCTCACCGCGGTGTTGCTCCACATTGCCTATCAGGCCTATTGGATCAGCCGGTTTTTCTATACGGTAAGCTGACCTCGATCACGGACTTCCCCGAGCCAATGCTGCGCGTCGTTTCCCTTCTGCCGCCCGATCACGGCCGCGGCCTGCCCTATGACACGGTGACCCTCGACCACAGCGAACGCCGCCTGCGCCGCAAGCTGCTGCGCCTGACCCGTGGCGACGAGGTGATGGTCGACTTCCCCCAGACCGTAACGCTGGACCACAACAGCGCGCTTGAGCTCGAAGACGGCCGCATTGCCGGCATCATCGCCGCCGAGGAACTGCTCTACGCAGTCCGCGGTCGCGACACTGCCCATCTGGTACGCCTCGCCTGGCATATCGGCAATCGCCACACCTCGGCGCAGCTCGAAGCGGACCGCATCCTCATCAAGCGCGACCATGTGCTCAAGGCCATGCTGCTGGGCCTGGGCGCCGCCGTGACCGATGTCACCGAACCGTTCTTCGCCGAGCATGGCGCCTATCACAGCCACGGCGATCAGGGCCATGGCCACGCCCTGCTGGCGCGATGAGCCACACCAGCGATCTGCAAAAACTGCTGACCTGGCTCTCTCCGGCCTTCCCGGTCGGCGCCTTCGCCTGGTCGGCCGGCCTCGAATCCGCCATCGCCGCCGGCGCGGTGCATGATCGTGCCACCACCCAAGCCTGGGTCCAGGGCGTTCTGAACCACGGCAGCCTGCGCAACGACGCCATCCTCCTGGCCCACGCCCATCGCGCCGCCGGCGATCCGAGGGCCCTGGGCGATCTTGCCGATCTCTGCCTCGCCCTCACGCCCGCTCGCGAGCGGCATGAGGAAACCACCATTACCGGCTCGGCCTTTGCCACCGCCGCCCGGGCCTGGCCGACACCCGTCCTTGGCAACCTGCCCACGCCCTGCCCCTACCCCATTGCCGTCGGTGCTATCGCCGCTGGACACGGCATCGCGCTGGATGCAGCGCTCCTTGCCTGGCTCACCTCGAGCGTCCACAGCCAGGTGTCCGTTGCCGTCCGCCTGGTGCCCATCGGCCAGTCCGATGGCCTCGCCATCATGGCCACGCTGGAGCCGGAAATCGCGTCGGTCGCAGAGCTGTGCCAGCATGCCGCACTCGACGATATTGGCGCAGTGGCCTACGCGGCGGATATTGCCCAGATGTCGCACGAAACCCTGACCACGAGAATCTTCCGCTCATGAGCATGCTGATCGCCGCCTTCATGTTCATCGTCCTGCTGGCGGTTTCGACCGCCCATTTCCTGTGGTCCATCGGCCGCACCTGGCCCATTCGTAGCGAGAAGCTGCTCGCCCAGACCGTCGTTGGCTTTGAGGGCATCGAGCGCATGCCGCCGCGCCTGGCATCGTTTGCCGTATCGGTCGCCACTCTCGCCGCCGGTGTCATCGCGCTGGCGCTCGCCGATCACGACAGCGGCGGCCTGTCGCTCAGCCTCGTCGGCCTGCCGCTCGCCGCCGTGTTCCTCGCCCGCGGCATCATCGGTTACACCCCTTGGTGGGCACAGAAGACCCCGGAGGCCAATTTCCGGCTCAACGACGCCAGGGTCTATTCGCCGCTCTGCCTGTTCCTGGGCCTGGGCTTTGTCACACTCGTCATCCTGAGGCTGCTATGAAATCCATGAACGGCCCCCTCCGCATCGGCATTGGCGGCCCCGTCGGCTCGGGCAAGACGACCCTGTGCGAAATGCTGCTCAAGGCGATGCGCGACCGCTACTCAATGGCCGTCGTCACCAACGACATCTATACCCGCGAGGACGCGCTGATCCTTGCCCGCGTCCAGGCCATTTCGGAAGACCGCATCGTCGGCGTCGAGACCGGCGGCTGCCCGCACACGGCGATCCGCGAAGACGCTTCGCTCAATCTCGCCGCCATCGACGATCTGAACCGGAAGTTTCCCGATCTCGATATCATCCTGATCGAGAGCGGCGGCGACAACCTGGCGGCCACCTTCTCGCCTGACCTGGCCGACATCACCATCTATGTCATCTCGGTGGCGCAGGGCGAGAAGATCCCGCGCAAGGGCGGCCCTGCCATCTCGCGCTCTGATCTACTCGTCATCACCCATACCGACCTGGCCCCCTATGTCGGCGCCAGCCTCGATGTGATGGAAAGCGACACAAAGAAGGTACGCGAAGGCCGGCCCTACATCTTTACCGACCTGCTCCGTCGCGAAAGCCTCGACCAGATCATCACCTGGATCGAACGCTCCGGCGGCTTCGTCGATAGCCAGGCTGCCGAATAGCGCCCTTCCAGTAGGCCTCATGGTGAGCTTGTCGAACCACGAGGTCGTGGCACTGAAAGCCTCCACTCGCTCGACCTCGTCCTTCGACAGGCTCAGGGTGAGGTCTCTCTGCCTTACGTGTTGGCACCCTCCAGCAAACAGAAAGCGCCGGATCCTTTCGGATCCGGCGCTTTGGCCTGGCTCGGGGGCTTCGAGCCGGCCCTCCGGGCAAAATCGCTCCAGTGGAGCGATTTTAGGGGAGAAGGCCATGAGAGCTACGCTCGAATGGCCAGGCTCAGGGCGCGGGCTGGCAGGGCCCGGGGTCAGGCGCCCTAGTAGAGGAATATCTCCGGATTACCCTTCGGATCGGCCACGGCGATCACCCGGTTGACGTCGATATGGTTCGCCGCGAACCAGCCACTGAGTGCGGCGTCGGCATGGATGGCCTCACGGAACTTGCCGAGCTGGCTCGCTTTGGCCGTTTCCGCGCTGGCGATCTGCGCCTGCTCGGCCGCCGGATAGAGCGCCTTGGTGTCGTAGGTCTTGATGCTGGTCGCCTTGTCGAGGAAGGCCAGGTCACCCGCCGTCCAACTGCCGATCATGTCGACCAGGTTGCCCACGGGGACAAGGTCCGCCTTGGCGCCCACGGTCACCTTGGCGGTATCCGCCGGGGTGGTCGCAGCAAAGGCGGCGGTGCCGGGAACAGCGAGAATGGCAGCGAGCAGCACTGCCGCCGATACGGTACGCATCGGGTTCATTTTGAGCTCCATACGATTGCAAGATTAGGCCGCAGGGTTCTGCGAGCGGTCATCGGCGTGACATCGCGTCGACGGGTGCTATATCGCTCCCCGCCCACGGCGGATTTTGGATCGATCTTGGGAATTGTCGGGGCATGATTTCGGCTTTCCGGTGGATTGTGGAAGCCCTCCAAATGTGGACCATCCGTAACTTTGGTAAGGATGGCCCATGAACACCACCCTTCGCATGCGCAAAGACCTCTCCGCCCCCCAGCCATCCCCCGTCTGGCCTGCGGGCGCGGGCCTGGCCCCTGTCGCCCAAACCCGCCCCGATGCACTCCACGCCATCCTGGCCGATGCCTATGTGAACGGCTTTGGCACTGTCCCAACCTCTTGCGCAGAGTGGTGGACGTCGCTCACCTCGGACAGCGAATTCGACCCCGCACTGGTCTTTGTTGCGACGGACGCGTCAGGCGCCCCCATCGGTCTGGCGCAGTGCTGGACATCCGGCTTCGTCAAGGATCTGGCCGTGGTGCCGCAGTGGCGCGGCAAGGGAATTGGCGATGCCTTGCTCGCCGAGGTCTTCGCGGTCTTTCGGGACCGGGGCCTGTCCTATGTCGATCTTAAGGTCGGCGCCGCCAATGCGCCCGCCATTGCCCTCTACCGGCGGGCGGGCATGGTCGAAGCGCCGCTCTAGCTCACCGCCACTGCGTGGCTCACCAACCGGCCCCCGGACCAGTGGTGGATCAGAAGCCCCGGCGGATCGCTGATATCGGTGTCGCGGCCATCCAGCCGCAGCCGGTTCGCCCGTGTCACCGATGGCGCCATCGTCGCGGGCCGATTGGCGAAGCGAGTAAACATAGGCCGATGTACATGCCCGCAAGTCAGCGCGATGACCGCGTCATGGGCCTCCTCGATCACCCGGGCGAGTTCGTCGCCACCAAAACAGATATTGCGGTCCTTGCCGTCAATGCCGGTCTTGAACGGATGCTGGTGCTGAAAGATCAGCGCCGGTGGGCCATCCGAATTGAGTTCGCGTGCCAACCAATCCAGCACGGGCCGCGCATCCCCGTGGTGCGCGCCCGCGACGGTGACGTCGAGCCCGATCATCCGCAGGTCGCCCACGGAGCCGCTGAGGTTGAGCGGTCGCTGGCTGACCCAGCCGTAAAGGTCTCCAAACACCTCCATCATGAGGCGATGGTCGTCCATGTTGCCCGGGACCACGAAGAACGGCGCGCCCGTGCTCTCCAACCGCTGGCGCACCTCGCGATAACTGCGCTGGTGCTCGGCCTCCGCCAGGTCACCACTTACGATGATCGCGTCAGGCCGCAGCGGACGCAGCCAGCCCAGTACGGCATCCAGCCGCTGCAGCGCCTGGGCGCTGCCATCGGCATGGATGTCGCTGAGCTGGGCAATGATCATGCGCGAACGAGGGCCACGACCGAGCGGGGTGTCAGGGTTGCCGTTCCGTCGGCTACCGCGACGCTGGCGGTATTGTCGGAGAGTATCCCGACCTGCCAGCCGCCTTCGGGCAGCCGCGCTACCACAGGCTCGACCCGCCGGTTGAACCAGACCAGCACCTCATCGTCCTTGTGCCGTAGATGCATGCCGAGCACCGAAGCACTGGAGTCGTTCCAGTCGCCGTCATTCATCTCGCGCCCGTCGGGGTGCAGCCAGACCACATCCCGAATGCCGGCCTTTTCCTGCCCGGAAAGGAAATGGTCATGCGTAAGCGTCTGGTGCGCCTTGCGGAACTTGGTCAGCGCCGAAACGAAGTCGACCAGATCGCCATCGGCATTCTCCCAGTCGAGCCAAGTGATCTCGTTGTCCTGGGCATAGGCATTATTGTTGCCCTGCTGGCTGCGGAACATCTCGTCACCCTGCTGCAGCAACGGCACGCCGCGCGACAGGAACAGCGTGGCGAGCAATGCCCGCACGTCGCGCTTGCGCGCGGCAATGATGCCCTCGTCGTCGGTCTCGCCCTCGGCGCCGCAGTTCCACGACGCATTGTGGTTGTGCCCGTCGCGATTGCCTTCGCCATTGGCCTGGTTGTGCTTGTCCTGGTAGCTCACCAGGTCGCGCAGCGTGAAGCCATCGTGCACCGCCAAGAGGTTCACCCCGTGGCTGGGCTTGCGCCCGGCAAAATTGAAGATCTCGGCCGATCCCGCCACCTTGCCCGCCAGCGCACCGATCTTGCCATTCTCGCCGCGCCAGAACTCGCGGATATCGTCGCGATAGGTGTCGTTGTGTTCCTTGAATTCCTTGCCGAACTGCCCAAGCGCATAGCCGCCCGGACCCGGATCCCAAGGCTCGGCCACCAGGATGCACTGCTTGAGCACCGGGTCGGCCTTGATCTTCTGCAGCATCTCGGCATTGGGGTTGAACCCCGGATCGCGGCCCAGCACCGTCGCCAGGTCGAAGCGGAAACCGGAAATACCCATTTCCTCGACCCAGTAGCGCAGGCTGTCGATGATCAGCCGCTGCGTCGCCGGGTGATCGCAACGCAGCGTGTTGCCGGTGCCCGTGTCGTTCACCAGGTGCTGCTTGCCGTCGACTTCGACGAAGCGGTAATAGGTCCTGGCGTCCAGCCCCATCAGGCTCAGCATCGGCCCGTTGGCGTCGCTCTCGCCAGTGTGGTTATAGACCACATCCAAAATTACCGAGATGCCGTTCTTGCGGTAGAGGTCGGTCATTACCCGCAATTCCTGCGGCCCGCGCGGCGCCAGGCGCGGATCGATGGCCGAATAGGCCACCGGATTATAGCCCCACGCATTGGTCAGCCCGAGCACCGGCAGGTGCCCCTCGTCGATCCAGGCGGCGGTCGGCATAAGCTGCAGCGTATCGACGCCGATATATTTGAGATGGTCGATCACCCGCTGTGTGGTCAGCGCCGCGATGGTGCCACGCAGCGGCCCCTGCACGCTGGGGTGACGCATGGTGTAGCCGCGCACATTCATCTCGTAGAACAGGCTCGGCGCCTTCTTGCGCGGAAGGATGTTCTCGTTGCCCATGTCGCCGACGATGGCCTTGGGGATCAGCGGCGCTGTATCCACCGCCTCGGCGCGGTCCAGCCGCAGCCGCGGCGAGCGCACAAAGACCCTGTCCAGCCGCTTGGCATAGGGATCGACCAGCAGCTTCATCGGGTCGAAGAAATAGCCCTGCTCCGGATCATACGGTCCATCGGCCCGCAAACCATAGCGCGTACCCGCCGTCAGTCCTGCAACCAGCCCAGCGCGAATATTGTCCCTGAACACGTCGAGTTCGAAGCGGTTCGTTTCCTGGTCCTGCTCGTCGAAAACAGACACCCAGATCTTGGTGGCGCTCTCCGAATAGACGGCAAAGTTGACGCCCACCTCGGTCACCGTGGCGCCGAGATGGGTAATACTGCCCCCGTTGGGGACCAGCATGGGTTTCATTGGTCTTCCGATGCTAGGTGATGACGCTGGGCTCTTGGCGTCCGGTGCGCTGCTTGATCCCGGTGAGTTGGTCTGCCAGTCCGATGAGCGGTTCAAGGGCAAGTTGGGTGTCAAGATCATGTCGTCCATCGGCAGCCTCGTAGCGCTCAAGATAGAGACGCAACGTGGCGCCGACCGTGCCGGTTCCGCTCAGCCGGACAACGATGCGCGAGCCGTCGGTGAAGCCGATCCGGATGCCCTGCTTGGCGCTGGTGGAGCCATCGACCGGGTCGTGGTAGGTAAAGTCGTCGGCGTAAGCAACCTGTAGGTCATCGCCAAGAATTCTGCCGGCAAGCTTGGGCAATTCCGCCCGCAGATCGTCCACCAGCTTGTTGGCAATGGCCGCGTCGACCTCTTCATAGTCGTGCCGGGTATAGTAGTTGCGGCCATAGGTCTCCCAGTGCTCGCGTACGATCTCGTCGACGCTCTGCTTGCGCGCCGCGACGATGTTGAGCCATAGCAGCACGGCCCACAGGCCATCCTTCTCGCGCACATGGTTCGATCCGGTACCGGCGCTTTCCTCGCCGCAGATCGTCACCCGCCCTGCGTCGAGCAGATTGCCAAAGAACTTCCAACCCGTTGGCGTCTCATGCATTTCGATGCCGAGCTTCTCGGCCACCCGGTCCGCCGCGGCACTGGTCGGCATCGAGCGGGCAATGCCTGAAATGCCGCCTTTGTAGCCCGGCGCCAGATGCGCATTGGCCGCCAGCAGAGCCAGCGAATCCGATGGCGTCACGAACCGGTTCTTGCCGATGATCAGGTTGCGGTCCCCGTCGCCATCCGAAGCCGCGCCGAAATCGGGGCCCTCGGGGGTCATCAGCAGGTCATGCATCTCCTTGCAATGGACCAGGTTCGGATCGGGATGCCCGTCATTGAACGACGGCGAGGGCGTGCCGTTGATGACCGTACCCTTGGGCGCCCCGAGGATGTCTTCGAGGATCTTGTGGGCATAGGGGCCCGTGACGGCCGACATCGCATCGAATGTCATGCGGAAGCCCGAGGCGAACATGGCCCGGATTGCGCCGAAGTCGAACAGCGTCTCCATCAGCGCCGCATAGTCGGCGACCGGATCGATCACCTCCACCACCATGCCGCCAACGCTCTGCGTGCCAATGGCTCCGAGATTGATGTCCGCGGCGTCGACTGTCTTGTAGCTGTCGATTACCTTGCTGCGGGCATAGACCGCGTCGGTGATCTTCTCGGGTGCGGGTCCGCCATTGCCGATATTGTACTTGATGCCGAAGTCGCCCTCCGGCCCGCCCGGATTGTGGCTGGCCGACAGCACCAGCCCGCCAAACGCCTTGTAATGGCGGATCACATGACTGGCCGCGGGCGTCGACAAGATTCCCCCCTGGCCCACCAGCACCTTGCCGAAGCCATTGGCTGCGGCTATCCGGATCGCCTTCTGGATGGCGACATCGTTGTAGAAGCGCCCGTCCCCGCCGATCACAAGGGTCTTGCCCTCAAAACCTTCCAGGCTGTCGAAGATGGCTTGGATGTAGTTCTCGACATAGTTGGGCTGCTGGTAGACCGTCACCCGCTTGCGCAGGCCGGAGGTCCCAGGCTTCTGATCGCCATAGGGCGTGGTCTTAATGGTCTGGATCGTCATTGGTCATCAGCCCGGTAATGTTGGCGTAGAGGTCGGCATAGCGTGCGGCACTGGTGTCCCAGGACACGTCCGACTTCATTCCCCGCCGTTGGATTTTCTTCCAGAGTTTGTCGTCGTGATAGAGCCGCACCGTCTTGCGCAAAGCTTCGTAAAGCGCATGGGCACTGCCCGGATCGAACACCACGCCCGTCGCCACTTCCGCGGCAATGGCCGCCGGATTGGCGTCGATCACCGTGTCCGCCAGGCCCCCGATGCGGCTCACCACCGGCACGCAGCCATAGCGCAGACCATAAAGCTGCGTCAGGCCGCAGGGTTCGAAGCGCGAGGGGATGACGATGGCGTCGCAGCCGCCCTGCATCAGGTGGCTCAGCGCCTCGTTATAGCCGGTGGTCATGGCCACCTTGCCTGGGTGTCGCGCCGTCATGTGGCGGAACCCGTCCTCAAGATAGGCCTCGCCGGACCCGAGCACCACCAGCCGTCCGCCGAGATCGATCAGTCCGTCGGTCGCCTGCAACAGCAGGTCCATGCCCTTCTGGTCGGTCAGCCGGCTGATGACACAGAACAGCGGGCCATCGGTGCCATCGAGCCCGAACTTTTCCGCCACGGCCTGTTTGTTGGCCTGCCGCATGTGGATTGTGTTGGTGGAATAGGTCTGCGCCAGCGCCGCATCCTTGGCCGGGTCCCACGCATCGGTGTCGATGCCATTGAGAATACCCACAACCGTATCGGCCCGACCGTTCAGCAGGCCTTCCAGGCCCAGCCCGAATTCCGGCGTGCGGATTTCGTCGGCATAGTTGGGGCTGACGGTGGTGACATAGTCCGCGCATTCCATGCCGGACTTGAGATAGGAAATGCCGCCATAATATTCGACGCCACCGACCCCGAAGGCATGTGGCGGCAGGCGCAGCTGGCCGAAAATCTCCGGGCCAAAAAACCCCTTGAACGCCATGTTGTGGATGGTCATCACTGTCTTGACCGTGCCTGCCGGCCCATACTTGATGTAGGCAGGCGCCAGTCCCGACTGCCAGTCGTGGCAATGCAGAACCTGAGGGTGGTAGCCCTCGACCATGCCCATGCCCAATTCCGCCGCCACCCAGCTCAGGGCCGCGAAGCGTTTCCAGTTGTCCGGCCAGTCCCAGCCATCCGGGCTGACATAGGGGTTTCCTGGTCGATCATAGAGCGCCGGCGCCTCGATGACGATGACGTCAAGGCCCGAAACCCGCGCGGCGATCAGCTTGGCGCTGACCCCGAACAGGTCATCGAGTTCCTTGACCACCCGCCCGCCGCTGAGCTTGCTCATGACCGACGGATAGCCTGGCACCAGCGTGCGCATGGTAACGCCGCGACTGCCAAGCGCCCCCGGCAGCGCGCCGGCGACGTCGGCCAGCCCACCCGTCTTGATCAGCGGATAGACCTCGGAAGCAACCGAGAGAACTTCGATCATCGGCCCGCCAGATACTTGTTGATCATGGACTGGGTAATCAGCGTCACCCCATCGTCGCTGCGGCGGAACCACTTGGCGTCGAATTCGGGATCCTCGCCAACGACGAGCCCTTCCGGGATGTTGACCCCGCGATCGATGACGACCTTCTTGAGCCGCGCGTTGCGCCCGATGTCGCAATAGGGAAGCACCACCGCTTCGTCGAGCACCGAATAGGAGTGAACGCGCGACCCCGTGGACAGCAGCGTGCGCTGCAGGTGCCCGCCGGACACGATGCAATCGCCCGAGACCAGCGAATTCACCGCGGAGCCGCGACGCCCGTCAAAGTCATGCACGAACTTGGCCGGCGGGGTAATCTCGGCATAGGTCCAGATCGGCCAGTCGCGGTCATAGAGATCGAGCTGCGGCTTGATGTCGGTGAGATCGATCGAAGCCTTCCAGTATGCGTCGATCGTGCCGACGTCGCGCCAGTAGCTGACTTCTTCATTGCTCGACCGCACGCAGGACCGTGGGAAGCGATGAGCCCAGGCTGAGCCGTTCTTGACGATATAGGGGATGATATCCTTGCCGAAGTCGCGGCTGGAGCCTTCGGTGGCGGCGTCGCGGCGCAGCTGTTCCATCAGGAAGCGCGTCTCGAACACGTAGATACCCATCGAGGCCAGCGCCATTTCCGGCTTGTCGGGAATGCCCGGCGGATCCTTGGGCTTCTCGACGAAATCGACCACCCGGTCGCGGCCATCGACATGCATCACGCCAAAGCCGGTGGCTTCCATGCGCGGCACTTCGAGGCAACCGATGGTCACGTCGGCCCCGGTGTCCACATGCTGGCGGAGCATGATTTCGTAGTCCATCTTGTAGATGTGGTCGCCCGCCAGGATCACGATGTAACGCGCGCCTGAATCCTCGATGATGTCCATGTTCTGGTACACCGCATCGGCGGTGCCGGCATACCACATGTCCTCGCGCACGCGCTGGGAAGCGGGCAGCACGTCGAAGCTCTCGTTACGCTCGGGCCGCAGGAAGTTCCAGCCACGTGACAGGTGCCGGATCAGGCTGTGCGCCTGGTACTGCGTCGCCACGGAAATACGACGAATACCCGAGTTGATTGCGTTGCTGAGCGCGAAATCGATGATGCGCGACTTGCCGCCGAAATAGACAGCCGGCTTGGCGCGCCGGTCGGTGAGCTCCATCAGGCGCGTGCCGCGGCCGCCGGCCAGCACATAGGCCATGGCCTCGCGGGCCAGCGGCGATGGTGTCCTGTAGTCTGCCATTTTTTCTACCCTCCACTATGCCCGTTTGCCGGGACGTATCTGTCTTCCGCCGGGTCAGACCGGCTCGAATTTCAGGAACAGCGTCGATAGCGGCGGCAGATAGATTTCTGCTTCCGCCGGCCAATGCTGGCCCTCGACCGCATGGGCCTTCACCACGCCCTGGTTTCCGGTGTTGGACCCGGAATACCAGCCAGCATCGGTGTTGATCCGCTCGACCCAGTTGCCAGCCAGGGGCATGGGTATCTTGTACCCGGCACGTGGCACTGGCGTGAAATTGCTGACCACCAGCACCGGATCGCTGCCCGGCGCCTTGCGCAGCCAGGCGAAGACGGAATTGGCGTGGTCGTTGCCGATCACCCATTCAAAGCCGTCAGGCTCGCAATCGCGCTCATGCAAAGCTGGCAATTGCCGATAGGCCAGATTGAGGTCGGCGATCAGCCGCCGCATGCCCTCATGCATGCCCGCGTCGAGCAGATACCAGTCGAGCGACTTGCCCTCGGCCCATTCGTCGCGCTGCGCGAATTCCTGGCCCATGAACAGCAGTTTCTTGCCCGGGAAACCCCACATGAAGGCGTAATAGGCGCGCAGGTTGGCAAATTGCTGCCAGTCATCGCCCGGCATCTTCTCGAGCAGCGACCCCTTGCCATGCACCACTTCGTCATGGCTCAGCGGCAGCACGAAATTCTCGCTGAAGGCATAGACCGTGCCGAAGGTCATGTCGTTGTGGTGGTATTTGCGGTGCACCGCCTCGCGGCTCATGAAACGCAGCGTGTCGTTCATGAAGCCCATGTTCCACTTGAACCCGAAGCCCAGCCCGCCGGTATAGGAAGGGTGGCTGACCCCCGGCCATGACGTCGATTCCTCGGCGATCATGAACGTGCCCGGATGCAGCCGGTAGGCTTCCGAATTCACCCGGCGCAGAAATTCCACCGCTTCCAGGTTCTGGTTGCCGCCGAATTTGTTGGGCACCCACTGCCCCTGTTGGCGCGAATAATCGAGATAGAGCATCGACGCTACGGCATCGACGCGCAGACCGTCGAGATGGAACTTCTCCAGCCAGTAGAGTGCATTGTTGACGAGGAAGCTCACCACCTCGCGGCGGCCGAAATTGTAGATCGCGGTGTTCCAGTCCGGGTGGTACCCCTGACGCGGATCGGCATGTTCATAGAGCGCCGTGCCGTCAAAATGAGCCAGGCCATGCGCGTCGGTCGGGAAATGGGCTGGCACCCAGTCGAGGATGACACCAAGCCCCGCCTCATGCGCCGCATTGACGAACCGGGCAAAGGCGGCCGGATCGCCGAAGCGCGCGGTCGGCGCATAAAGGCCGGTCGGCTGGTAACCCCAGCTCGGATCGAACGGATGCTCGGTGATCGGCAAGAGCTCGATATGGGTGTAGCCCATATCGGCCACATAGGGCACCAGTTGCTCGGCCAACTGATCATAGGACAGGAAGCCACCATCCGGCCGCCGCCGCCAGCTACCCAGATGCACCTCGTAGATCGACATCGGCGTGCGCCGCCAGTCGCGGGTCGCCCGCTCCTCGATATACTTGCTGTCCGTCCAGGTGAACTCGGTCGGGTCGGGCACGACCGACGCCGTCCTCGGCCGCATTTCGGACTGCCGCGCAAACGGATCGGCCTTGAGCGGCTGCACCACGCCATCGGGTCCGACGATTTCATACTTGTAGAGCGTCCCCGTTCCGAGAACCGGGATGAACACTTCCCAGATGCCGGTCTCAAAGCGGTTGCGCATCGGATTGCGCCGACCGTCCCATTCGTTGAACGGCCCGACCACGCTCACGCGCTGCGCATTGGGAGCCCACACCGCAAAATGCGTGCCGTGGATGCCTTCGAATTCCATCTCATGGGCGCCGAGCTTGTCGAACAGCCGCAGATGGTTGCCTTCGCCGATATAGTAGTCGTCCATCGGCCCGAGCACCGGTCCGAAGGAATAGGGATCATAAACGTCCCACTCGCCGCCCGCATTCTTGGCGCGATAACGGACGGGCTGGCGCTTGTCGATGCTGACCTTGCCCTCGAAGAAACCGGCCGCATTGCGCGGGATCAGGTGACCGAGCGCCACCCCGTCCAGCGAATAGGCCGACACCATCTCGGCATGCGGAATGAACGTGCGCAGCACCCATTGCCCGCCGATCTCATGCAGCCCCAGAAACGCAAACGGATCGTGGTGCCGACCGCCGACGATCGCTTCCACTTCCCGTGCATCGGCTTGCCAGTTCTCTTTGGTCACACGCACGCTCCCCCGACGAAGACGTCCGCCTTCCGGCCACGCCTTCCAAACCATAAAACAGCAGCCGGCTCGGTCTTCTCCGCCAGTTCTCGGCCGCTGCGCACTGTCATGCTGATGCTACCGAAACACCCCAGATTTCCTGCGCATACTGTCGAATCGTTCGATCCGACGAAAAGAAGCCGACATGCGCGGTGTTGCGGATCGCCATGGCGTTCCACCGTCGCTTGTCCATCCAGATGGCATCGACCGTGGCCTGCGCGGCGACATAGGCGTCGAAGTCCCGCGCCACCATGAACCAGTCATGGTCGTAGAGGCCGCCAATCAGATCACGATAGCGATGCGGATCATCCGGCGAGAACACCCCTGACGAAATGGACTCCAGCGCTTCCTTGAGCCGCGGCGAGGCATCGATCGCCGAACGCGGCACTTCGCTCCTGGCGCGCTTGTCGTTCACCTCTTCGGTCGTGAGGCCGAAGATCACGATATTGTCCGCTCCAACTTCCTTGTGCATTTCGACATTGGCGCCGTCCATTGTGCCGATGGTGATGGCGCCATTGGCCATGAACTTCATGTTTCCGGTGCCCGAGGCTTCCATGCCGGCAGTGGAGATCTGCTCTGAAAGGTCGGCAGCGGGAACGATCACTTCAGCCAGGCTCACATTGTAATTGGGCAGGAACACCACCTTGAGCAGGCCGCGCACCGCCGGATCATTGTTGATCACCTTGGCGACGTCGTTGATCAGTTTGATGATGAGCTTGGCGTTCCAATATCCCGGCGCCGCCTTGCCCGCGAAGATCTTAACGCGCGGCACCCAGTCCCGTTCCGGATGCGCCCGAATTTCGTCATACAGTGCAACAGCTTGGATGATATTGAGCAGCTGCCGCTTGTATTCGTGGATGCGCTTGATCTGCACGTCGAACAGCGCGTTGGGCGATACCACGATGCCCATGCGGTCCTTGATCAGCTTGGCCAGCTTCTCCTTGTTGGCCTGTTTGACCGCTGCGAACTGCCCCTGGAACGTCGGATCGTCCGCATGGGCGTCGAGGCCTTTGAGCAGGTCGATATTGTCAAGGAATTCCGGGCCGATCCTGTCGCTGATCAGCTTGGTCAGGTCGGGATTGCACTGCATCAGCCACCGGCGCGGGGTGATGCCGTTGGTCTTGTTGTTGATCCGGTCCGGATAGAGCTTGTGCAGATCCGAGAACACCGTCTGCTTCATCAGCTCGGTATGCAGCGCCGATACGCCGTTGATCGAGTGCGAGCCCACAAAAGCGAGCTGGCCCATGCGCACGCGGCGCCCACCGGCCTCATCGATCAGCGACACATTGGCGATCTGCGCATCGGTGAACTTGGCGCGAACCCGCGCGTCAGTCAGCACTTCGGCATTGATCTGGTAGATGATCTGCATGTGGCGCGGCAGCAGGCGCTCGAGCAGCGCCACCGGCCAGCTTTCCAGCGCCTCGGGCAGCAGCGTGTGGTTGGTGTAGCCGAACACCAGCCGGCTGAGCTTCCAGGCCTCGGCCCACTTCAGCCCGTTGTCATCCACCAGAATGCGCATCAGCTCGGCGATGGAGATCGCCGGATGCGTGTCGTTGAGATGGATGGCCACCTTGTCGGGCAGCGAACCCAGGTCGCCATATTGCTGCAGATGCCGCCGCACGATGTCCTGCAGCGACGCCGACGAGAAGAAGAACTCCTGCCGCAGCCGCAATTCCTGCCCTGCGGCCGTCGAATCGGCCGGATAAAGCACCCGGGTGATCGCTTCCGCCCGCGAGCTCTCCTCCAGCGCGCCGATATGGTCGCCCGAATTGAACTTGTCGAGCAGGATCGGGTCGATCGGCTGCGCGCTCCACAGGCGGAGCGTATTCACCCGCGCGCCGCGCCAGCCCACGATCGGCGTATCGTAAGCCACCGCCAACAGATGGTCGTTGGGGCGCCATTCCTGCCGCAGCGTGCCATCCGGGTCGGTCACCGGCTCGACATGGCCGCCAAAGCCGATCTCGTAGGCACTCTCGCGCCGCTCGAATTCCCACGGATTGCCGTGTGCCAGCCATTCCTCGGGCAGTTCGACCTGCCAGCCTTCGCTCATTTCCTGGCGGAACAGGCCATGCACGTAGCGGATGCCGTAGCCATAGGCCGGAATTTTCACCGACGACATGGATTCAAGGAAACACGCCGCCAGGCGCCCCAGGCCGCCATTGCCCAGAGCCGCGTCGGGCTCGAGGTTGATCAGCTCGCCGAGGTCGACATTGAGATTTTTGAGCGCGTCGCGCACCGGCTCGATGAGCCCCACATTGCTCATGGCGTCGCGCATCAAGCGGCCGATGAGGAATTCGAGGCTGAGGTAGTAGACGCGCTTATGCGAGGTTCGCCACGTCTCGCGGGACGATTCCATCCAACGGTCCATGACCCGGTCGCGCACAGCCAGGATTGTTGCCGCCAGCCAGTCATGCGGCCGGGCAACAATGGGATCCTTGCCGACTGAATAGATCAGTCTTTCTAGTATTTCCGCCTGGATGGCCTCAACGGTGCGAGCACGCGGTTCCGGCGTAGGGGCGTCGTAAACGATCGGCTGTTGCGGCATAACGCAATCCAGGTTTCATGACGATGTATTCCCCTCTAGAGACTTTAGTCTTGCACTTAATTTGTGCAGGCGAAAGCCCCCATGCGTCATCGCGCTCCTATGCAGGCTGCTTGGGCTGCGTAACCTTGGCGGCCTCCTCTTCGGCTGCGTCGGACGACACGACCACCCCGCCCTCGCGGGCCTGGTCGGCAGCATTCTTGAGCAGCAGGGTTCTTGCGGCATCGAGCGCATTGGCGTCGTCAAGCAGTTGCGCTTCAAACCGCAACTGATCCCGCCGCCTGACCCCCTCAAGCACGGAGTCGATTTCATCTTCCGTGGCGCCCAGCGAGCGGATCGCCTGCGCGCCAAAGGTCAGCGACGATTCGAACATCTCGCGCAGCTGATAGTCGACGCCCAACCGCGTCAGCTCGATCGCATGCACCCGGTCGAACGCCCGCGCCATGACCTTGACCAGCGGGAACTCGTCGCGGAACAGTTCGGCAATCCGCGTGGCCGCCGCCTTGTCGTCGATGCAGATCAGCACGAGGTCGACATTGCCGGCACCTGCCGCATGCAGGATATCGAGCCGCGCGCCGTCGCCGTAGTAGATCTTGAAGCCGAACTGCGCCGCCACCCGGATCATCTCGGTATCATTGTCGATGATAGAGAGGCGATGCCCCTGGCCGATCAGGGTCTGGGAGGCAATCTGCCCAAAGCGCCCGAACCCGATGACCAGGATGCGCTCGCTGAGGCCGTCCACCGCCTCGACACCCTCCATGGACTGCGCCTGCTTGGGCAGGACGAAGCGCAGGCCGATGATGAAGAACGGCGTCAGCACCATCGAGACGATGACGGTCGCGGTGAAGATCGCGTTGGTCGGCCCGTCGATGATTCCGGCGGCGACCGCTGTGGTATAGAGCACGAAGGCGAATTCACCGCCCTGCCCCATCAGCACCGCCCGCTCCAGCGCTTCGGCGTGCTTGGATTTCAGCATCCGCGCAATCACATAGATCGCGCCAGCCTTGACCAGCATGAAGGCCACCACGCTCATGGCGATGACCAGCCAGTTCTCACCCACGATGCCGATATCGAGCGACATGCCGACGGCAAGGAAGAACAGGCCGAGCAGGATGCCGCGGAACGGCTCCACATCCGCCTCGAGCTGGTGCCGGAATGTCGAGGTCGAGAGCAGCACGCCGGCAAGGAAGGCGCCCATGGCCATGGAAAGCCCGCTGGCCTGGAACAGCAGCGCCGCCCCCAGCACCACCAGCAGCGCCGCCGCCGTCATGACCTCGCGCAGTTTGCTCGATGCGAGCAGGCTGAAAAACGGGTTCATGATGCGCTGGCCCACGAAAATCAGCACCAGCACCGCCCCGATGGGGGCCGCGATACTGAGCACGCGCGTGACCAGGTCGACCTGTTCGCCGCTACCGGGCGCCAAGAGCGCCACGACGGCCAGCAGCGGCACGATGGCCAGATCTTCCAGCAGCAGGATCGACACGATGCGTTGCCCGCCATCGGTCGACAGCTCGCCACGCTCCCCGAGAATCTGCATGACGATGGCGGTCGAGGTCAGCACGAAGCCCATGCCGAAGATGAAGGCCACGGCCGGCGCGAAGCCGAGCGCGACGCCCACGCCTGTCAACAGCGCTCCACAGGTGGCCACCTGGACCAGCCCAAGGCCAAAGATCTGCTTGCGCAGGGCCCAGAGCTTGGCTGGCTCCATTTCGAGCCCGATGATGAAGAGGAACATCACCACACCCAGTTCGGCCGTGGTGAGCACCGATTCGGGATCGCTGATAAGGCCGATGCCGGAAGGTCCGAGCAGCAGGCCTGCCGCAAGGTAGCCCAGCACCGAACCCAGCCCGATACGCTTGAACAGCGGCACGGCAATGACTGCAGCACCCAGCAGGGCCACCACTGGTATCAGATCAACGCCATGCGCTGCCGCTTCGGCAGCATGTCCAGCAACTTCACCCGCCACGAAAGTCTCCGCATTCAATTCAGGTGGAGACTCTTTCGTACCCGGGCGCACCCCGTCAAGCGCGCTGGCGGCATAACCGACCTACGCGGCCGTTTCCGCGCCAGTGGGGGCCGTGCCCTCAGGCGGTTCAAACCGCTCTTCCTTGCGCTTGTCGGACGGCTTCTGCTCCTCCTCCGCCTGCTCGCGGATGGCGCGTGCCGTATTGGCCAGCAGTTCTTCGCGGTCGGTCATGTTGCGCGTGCGGCGCACCGGCCGGCTGGGTACCAGTGGCTTGCTTGGCAACATATGGGACAGCACCGACGTGGCGATCAGCAAGGTCGGCACGGCCACCAGCCCGCCCATCGGGCCCCATGCCCACAGCCAGAACGTGATCGACAGAAATATCAGGAACGGGTTGAGCGTCATCGTGCGGCCGATGAAGTGCGGCGTCACGATCTGGCCTTCGACGAAATTGATGGCGAGGTAGCAACCGACCGGCAGCAGCACGCTCTGCAACCCCGTCTGGGTGCCAAGCCCCACCGCCAGCAACACCAGCATCATCACGCCCTGGCCAACATAGGGGATGTAATTGAGCACGGCAGCCATGGCGCCCCAGAGCAAGGGCGACGGCATGCCGATGGCCCACATGGCCAAGGTCACCGCGCAGCCCACGCAGGCATTGATGAAGGTGATCGACAGCAGGAAGCGGCTGACTTTTGCCTCCACGTCGCGGAACACATGCGCCGTCCGCCAGCGCATGCGCCGGCTGACACAGAGCGACAGCACCGAAATGCGAATGTGATCGCGGGTCGCCACGAAGAAATAGAGGCTGGCGAGGAAAATCAGCACCTGCGCCAGGATCGCCGGCGCCAGCATGGCCACCCCGATCATCTGCCCGCCATCCTCGACCGTCACCGACATGGCATTGTCGCTGCCAAAGATCGACGTGACCTGCTCCTGGAATGTCCCGATCGCCTCCAGCGGTCCTTCCAGCGTCGCAAGCTGTTGCTGCAGCTTGTTCCAGATCAGAGGAGCGCGGGCGACCCATTCGGAGAGCGGCACGGCGAAGAGGACGACGCCGCCGGCAATCACGCCGATCAGCATCAGCACCACGATGCCCGCCGAGAGCGCCGGCGGAACCCCGAAGCGCTCGACCCGGTCTGCCACTGGCCCGAACATCAGCCCGACGACGATGGCCAGGGTAACGGGGGCCAGGAATACCTGTCCCACCTGCAGCGCAAACAGCAGGGCGAGGAACCCGACGAACACCATCGCGATGCGGGCAGCATTGGCTGTCACGCGCTCGAATTGGCTTTCGCTCATGTCTTCAGGTGACGCTAGCTTAGCTGCGCGTGCCATGTCATTTCCACTGCTCGAGACCCCTCGCGCATCGGTAACGTGAGCCGGGTGCAAACGTTCCGTTGAGCAAGCGCCTGCCGAACAGTCGACCGCCGGGGCCTCAGCCGTTACTGTGCCGCCCGGATTCGCACATTCCTCCCAAGGGTCATTTCATGCCACGCAAGATCATCATCGACACCGATCCTGGCCAGGATGACGCCGTCGCCATTCTTCTGGCACTTGCCTCGCCGGACGAACTGGAGGTCCTGGGCATCGTGGCCGTGGCTGGCAATGTCGGCCTTCACCACAACGCCAATAATGCACGCAAGGTCGTCGAGCTTTCCGGCCGTCGCGACATTCCGGTCTATGCCGGCTGTGCCCGCCCCATGCGGCGCCATCTGGTGACTGCCGAGCATGTCCACGGCGAAACCGGCATGAACGGTCCTGACCTGCCCGATCCAACCATACCGCTGCAGAGCCAGCACGGCGTCGACTACATCATCGACACTCTGATGGCTGCCGAACCCGGCACCATCACGCTCTGCACCCTTGGCCCGCTGACCAATATCGGCATGGCGCTGGTCAAACAGCCTGATATCGCCGACCGGATCGCCGAGATCGTCATGATGGGCGGCGCCTATTTCGAGGTTGGCAACATCACGCCAGCAGCCGAATTCAACATCTATGTCGACCCGGAAGCCGCCGACGTCGTGCTGCGGTCCGGCGTGCCGATCACCATGTTGCCGCTCGATGTGACCCATCAGATGCAGTCGACCCCCGAACGCCTCGCCGCCATGTTCGGCCTGGGCAACAAGTCCGGCAGCGCGGTCTATGAGATGCTGACCTTTTCGGAGACCTTCGATCTGCAGAAATACGGCTGGGCGGGCGCCCCTCTGCATGATCCCACGGTTATCGCCTACCTGTTGCAGCCGGATCTCTTCGAGGGCCGCCACTGCAATGTCACCATCGAGACCGCCAGCGAGCTCACCGTGGGCATGACCGTCGCCGACTACTGGCACGTCACCGGCAAGGTTCGGAACGTCAACTACCTGCGCAACGGCGACGCCGACGGCTTCTTCGCCCTGCTGCTTGAGCGCCTGGCCCGGCTTCCGTGAGGACGCGCCAAAGCGCCGTCTGTGTTGCGGTTTTCGTGGTCGCATGCCCAAGAGGGCAGAGAGGGGCCGTATGCCAAGATGGCAACGGGAGGACCCCGAGACGGCTTTCGCCTCGTAGGAAATAAGAGCATGAGACGGAAGCCGTCTCGGAGTGCCGGTTTTTGGAGCAGTGCGGAATCGCGTTAGGGGACGCTCGCCCGGTCACGGCCGCACTCGAACCTGCGGGAGAGGCAAAACCCCCACCCGGCTCACACCCACCACTGTTCCCGCCATTCGGGCGCAGCCCGTATGGCCTTCTCACCTAAAATCGCTCCACTGGAGCGATTTTGCCTGCGGCCGGCTCGAAGCCTGCAGGCCGCCGCGTGGGGTGATGGGAGGAAGATACGGGAGGTTTTGGGGACGGGGATAAGTCTTGCAGAAAGCAAGGATACCCCCACCTAACCTCCCCCTGAAAAGGGGGAGGAATCCCATCCGGGCTTGCCAAGAGCGTGCCACGCACTCGATCGCGCGAGGTCGTGCACGACCCTCCGCCTGAGAGAGGGGCCGCCTTCCCCGCTTGGCAATCACCCTGTCCGAGCCTATTCTCCGCCTCCCAACCGAGACCGCCGCCATGGACCTGTTCACCCTCGCTACCTTCACCATCGCCTATGCCATCGCCGTGCTGGTCCCCGGACCGGGCGTAGCGGCCGTGGTCGCCCGCGCCCTGGGCGGCGGCTTCAAGGGCGCCTTCCCAATGGTCCTGGGCATCCTGGCCGGCGATCTGGTCTATTTCGTCTTTGCCGTCTTCGGACTGGCCGCCATCGCCACCTGGTTCGGGCCGGTTTTCGTGGTCATTCGCTGGGCGGGCGCCGCCTACCTGCTCTATATCGCCTATAAATTCTGGACGGCCCGACCGGGCTCCGAGCAGATGAAGCCCAAGAGCGAGGGGAGCTGGAAGACCTTCCTGGCCGGCTTTTCGCTGACCATGGGCAACCCCAAGACGATCGTCTTCTACCTTGCCATCCTGCCCACCGTGAT
>CBFGMY010000035.1:0-24869 GCA_965650055.1 uncultured Devosia sp. | reverse complement strand
GTCGCCTGGGCGCCACGGGCACGCATGGCGGTGAACGCCTCGTGGCCCGGGGTGTCGAGGAAGGTGATCTTGCTGCCGTTCTTTTCGACCTGGTAGGCGCCGATATGCTGGGTGATGCCACCGGCTTCGCCGCTGACCACATTGGCTTCGCGGATCGCGTCGAGCAGCGAGGTCTTGCCGTGGTCGACGTGACCCATGATGGTCACGACAGGCGCACGATCGGTCAGGTCCTCGGCCTTGTCGTCCGAAGCGATATCGAACAGGCCTTCTTCAACGTCGGCTTCGGAGACGCGCTTGACCGTATGGCCCAGCTCGCTCGCAATCAGCTCCGCCGTATCGGCATCGACCACGTCGTTGATGGTCGCCATCGTGCCCTGCGCCATCAGCATCTTGATGACGGTGACAGAGCGCTCGGCCATGCGGTTGGCCAGTTCGGCAACCGTGATGACTTCGGGGATGATGACTTCGCGGCTGAGCTTGGGCGCGTCCTGCTGGTTGCGGCCCATCTTCTTGTCGCGGCGGCGGCGCATGGCGGCCAGGGACGGGCCCTTGTCGCGGTCGCTCTCGGCGCCGGCATTGGTCACCGTCAGGCGGCCACGGGCATTGGCGTCCTCGCCGGCACGGCGCGTCGGCCGCTCCGGCGCAGCGCGCGAGGCGCGGCGGGCGTTTTCGAGTTCAGCCTCGGTGGTCGGCCGTGTCTGGGGTGCACCGGTGCGGACCTTGCGGCCATCGGCTTCGCTGGGCGGGGCCGGCGGCACATTGCCGATCGGCGCCATGCCCGAGCCGGGCGGACGACGCTCGCCGGCTGGACGGCCAGCGGTGCCGGAGGGACGGGCACCAGGCGCACCAGGACGGGCGCCGGCTGCACCGGGCTTGATCAGCGCATTGGCGCCGCGTTCGCTTTCCGGGCGGGTATTGCCGCTCGGACGAGCTTCGCCAGCCGGACGCACGGGACGCGGCGGCTGGCCAGGACGGCCGGCAACCACGCGCACGCTGGACGGGCCGGCATTACGCTGCGATGCGGGTGCAAGGGCAGGCTCGGGCGCTTCAACCGGCGCCGGTGCGCTTTCGGGCGCAGCGGCCGGCGTCGCCACGGGAGCCGCGGCTTCCGGAACGACCTCGACCGGCGCACTGGCCGGCGCCTCGGTCTCGGCCTGACGCCGGACCTCGTCGGCACGCTCGGCTTCCTCGCGGACCTGGCGGCGACGGGCATCGTCTTCCATGCGACGCGCCTCTTCGGCGGCGAAGCGTTCCTTGTCCTCGGCCTGGCGGGCTCCAGCCAGCGCCAGCGCCTGACGGCGGGCTTCGGCCTCGGCTGCACTCAGCCCCAGTGGCGCGCGCGGCGCTGCAGCCGGACGACCGGCGGCCGGGCGCTGGCTCTGCGATGGTGCACCTGCAGCCGGCTGCGGCCGATGCGGAACGCTCGGAGCATTGGGCTTGGGCACCAGTCGCGTGCGCTTTTCAACGACAACCGTCGAGCGCGAAGGACCGCGCGACATGCCCGGACGGTTGCCCAGGCCTGGGCCGCCCTTTAGTGTCAGCGTCTTCTTCGCGCCAGTGTCGTCGGTGCGCTTGTCGTCGTTATCAGCCATGTATCTCGCGTCTTTCGTCGGTGGCCTCGGGCAAAAGGTCACCGTCAACCGCAATGCGGTCGGTGTCCTTTTCCGTTGGTTTGGCAGTATAAAGGGCCAGTCTACGGGCCTTTTCCACTGCTGCTTGGGCTGCTGCCCCTCTCGTGAGGGCAGCATGTATCACATTTTCCAGCCCGAGTGCCAAACCCATTTGCTCTGAGGAGAGCAATTCGAAATGGGGCACTTCGAAGCCTTCGATTTCTTCCTCGGCGGCTGCGTAATGCAGCGCCTTGAGCGGTCCGACCATCTTGCTGCGCCCGTCTTCGGCAGCGTCGGTAGCAGTGATCAGCGCGATCAGGTCACCCGTGCGGATCAGGCCCTGCACCTTGGTCGCGCCAAAGGTCAGTTGGCCCGCCTTGCGGGCCATGCCCAAGGCGCTCAGATAGCGTTGCTCGAGCCTGATCTGGGTCAGGCCGGGCAGGTCATCGGGCAACCGCACCTCGGTCTTGAGGCTGCGCGCAAACACCTTGCGCTTGACCGCCTCGGCCACCAGGTCGCGGCTGAGACTGATCCAGACGCCGCGGCCCTCGGCCTTGGCTTCCGTGTCGGGCACCAGCACATCGTCTGGCCCCAGCACGAAACGGATGAGCTCCGCCACGGGTTTTTCGGCCCGTGTCAGAGCGCACATCCTGGTCGTTTCTTCGCGCCGGGCCATGTTCTGGTCCCTCGCTGGCGTTCGGCCCTTAGGCCGAAGCCTCTTCGGTCAGCTCGTCGCCTTCGACCGGCGGCAGGTCTTCTTCATTGATCCAGCCGGCCTTGATGCGGGCCTGCATGATCATGTCATCGGCCTCTTCACGGCTCACCGGGAAATCCTTGAACGTGCCTTCGAAGCGCTTGGTTTCGCCATCCTTGCGTTCGCTCCAGCCGATCAGGTCGTCGGCGGCGCAACCGGCAAAGTCTTCGACGGACTTGACGCCATCCTTGCCCAGCGCGACCAGCATGGCGGCGGTGAGGCCGGCGATCTCGTAGAGTTCGTCCTCGACGCCGAGCTTCTTGCGCTCTTCGTCATGGGCCCGATCGATAGCCGCCAGGTATTCGGTGGCGCGATTCTGGATTTCGCCGGCGGTCTCTTCGTCGAAGCCGTCGATCGACGCGATTTCGTTGGCGTCGATATAGGCCAGCTCTTCAACCGAGGAGAAGCCTTCCGAAGCCAATAGCTGGGCAACCATCTCGTCAACGTCAAGGGCAGCCATGAACAGGCTGGAGCGTTCGGTGAACTCCTTCTGGCGGCGTTCGCTTTCTTCCTGCTCGGTGAGGATGTCGATATCCCAGCCGATGAGCTGGCTGGCGAGGCGCACATTCTGGCCACGACGGCCGATGGCCAGCGAGAGCTGTTCGTCGGGCACGACCACTTCGATGCGCTCGGCCTGCTCGTCGAGCACCACCTTGGCAACATCGGCCGGCTGCAGCGCCGAAACCACGAGGTCGGCAATGTTGTCGGTCCACGGAATGATGTCGATCTTTTCGCCCTGCAGCTCGCCGACCACGGCCTGGACGCGCGAACCGCGCATACCCACGCAGGCGCCGACCGGATCGATCGAAGAGTCCGAGGAGGTCACGGCGATCTTGGCGCGCGAGCCCGGATCGCGGGCGATCGAGCGGATGGTGATCACGCCATCATAGATCTCGGGCACTTCCTGCATGAAGAGCTTGGCCATGAACTGCGGATGCGTGCGGCTCAGGAAAATCTGCGGGCCGCGCTGTTCGCGGCGCACGTCATAGACATAGGCGCGCACGCGGTCGCCATAGCGGAACATTTCGCGCGGAATCAGCTCGTCGCGGCGGATGATGGCTTCGCCACGGCCGAGGTCGACAATCACATTGCCATATTCGACGCGCTTGACCGAGCCGTTGACGATCTCGCCGATGCGGTTGAAATACTCGTCATACATGCGCTCGCGCTCGGCATCGCGCACCTTCTGCACGATCACCTGCTTGGCCGACTGGGCGGCAATACGGCCGAATTCCATGGGCGGCAGCGGTTCGGTCAGGAAATCGCCGATCTTGGCTTCCGGCGACTTGGCCTGGGCGCGCTTGAGATCGATCTGGCGGCTGGGCTCTTCGATATCCTCGACGATTTCGAGCAGGCGCCACATGCGCGTTTCGCCCGAGCGCGGGTTGATCTCGACCTTGATCTCCGTCTCGGCGCCGTAGCGGCCCTTGGCGGCCTTTTCCATGGCGTCCTGCATCGCTTCGATCACGACCATGCGGTCGATCGACTTTTCGCGGGCAACGGCATCTGCGATCTGCAGCAGTTCGAGGCGGTTCGCGCTCACGGCCATTTAGTGTGTCTCCTCAGAGATAGAATCGTCATCGTTGTCGGCGATCTCGACCGTCTCGGTCTCATCATCGTCGATCGGGTGGGCTTCCTGGTCGATGCGCGCCTTTTCCATCAAGGCGTCGGTCATGACCAGCTTGGCTTCCGCCAGGGTAGTGAACAGCAGGCGGTGGTCGGGATCTGTGCCGGCAGGGGCGTCGGGCAGGGTGATAATGACCGCGTCGTCATCGACCGCCTTGATGAAGCCGCGGAAGCGCTTGCGGCCATTGATCATGTCGCTGAGCTCGATCTTGACCTCGTGGCCGACATAGGCGGCGAAGTCACGCTTGCGCACCAGCGGCCGGTCGATGCCGGGCGAGGAAACCTCAAGGTGGTATTCGCGGTCGATCGGGTCTTCCACATCGAGCACCGGCGAGAGGTCCTTGGAGAGGGTCTCGCAGTTGACGATGGTGAAGCGCGCATGCTCGTCTTCGGCCATGATCTGCAAGGTCATGCCGTTTTCCTGGGTGATCTTGACGCGCACCAGGGAAAAACCAAGGCCATTGGCCACCGGCTCGACGATACGGGAAACCCGGGCTTCCAGGCCCGTTTCCTTGATGTAGCGTTTTTCAGTGAGATCGAAGCTCATCGTTCCGTTCGGCTAATAAAAAAGAGCGGGGCCGGGCGGCTCCCACTCTGCAAACTTGCTGAGATGTTGGCGTCTATATAGCGCTGTTGGCCGCGAGCCGCAAGGTGTCAGGCACTGCTGCCGGCATGGGCTGCGGCATGGGCGGCAGCCTCGGCGTCGCCGAGGGTATTGAACAGGCCGGACGAGCGGTGATCCCACCGATCGCCATCCGGCGCCCCGCTGAGCACGGCCGCACGGAACTGGTAGAGGCCGTCACCGCGCCTATAGAGGGTGACAACCGTTCTTCCATCCGCGCTGGTGAACTTGCCGACCGGCTCCACTATCGCTCCCAGGTGACGCTGGACACATCGGCGCCGAGTTCCTCGAGCGCCGTGCGCAGGTCCGCAACCATAGCGTCGGGGCCGCATAGATAGAAGTTCTGCGCGAGGTCCTTGATATGAGATTTGAGGAAGTCGGTATCGATCCGCTGCTGCAGCAGCTTCGATTTCGGATCGCCCGTCACCGTCCACAGCGTTTCGAGCCCCTCCATCGCCGCGAACTCTTCGCGCAGGATAATGTCGCGTTCCGTTTGGTTGGAAACGATCAGCCGGTTGCCATCAAGCCCGCCCTTGGCATGGAGATGGCGGAGGATGGCAATGAACGGCGTGACCCCGGCGCCGCCGGCAATGAACGTGCCTGGCCCTTTATACTGGATGGTACCCCACACATCGCGCAGCAGCAGGTGGTCGCCCGCTTCGCAGCCCCAGAGCGCATTGGTGACACCAGGGTGATCGCGATAGCTTTTGATGGTGAATTCGAGATCGGGCTCGTCTTGTAGTGAAGTAAAGGTAAACGGCCGCTTCTTGTCGACCCAATCGGGCTTGTCGATACTGACTTCCGTCGCCTGTCCGGGGCTAAAATGAAAATTCTTTGGCTTTTCGACGCGATAGTGACGCACATTGTGGGTGACCATTTCGGTCTTCAGAATCTGTACGCGAACGGGCATGGCGGCCTCCCTTTCAAGCTAAAGGGCGCGCCGCGACAATGGTTCCAGACCCCGCAAAGGCCCGCGCCAGCATGTGTCACCTGGCCGTAACCCGGTAGCTTCCGAGAAACCGAGGGGCTCCGGAACGCCTTGATTTCGCTCGCAAAACCCTCGCCATGATCGGCCGAAGTTCAAGGGCAAGAATCTGGGAAATCGTGTCTTGAGGGTCGGCCGGGGCGGGATCATCTCCAGGGTGTTCAAAACGAAAGGAACACCTCAAATGATCAAGAACACTGTTATCGCCCTCGTTGCCGCCGCCGCTTTTGCCGGCGCTGCCGCCCCCGCCTTCGCCGACGTGTTCGGTGACAATGCCTCGACCGAGATGCGCGAATTCACCGCCAACTCGATCCTGGCCGAGCTGCAGCAGAAGGGCGTCAACGCCACTGCCGTCGAAGACTGGAGCGGCCTGATCCGCGCCTATGTCACCCTCGAGGACGGCACCCAGACCATGCAGTTCTTCACGCCTGGTTCGCTTGAGCAGGTTACCCTCTAATAGCCTGCCCACGGCGCCGCCGGTACGCCGGCGGCGCCCGTGCCTAGATGGAATGCACCAGTTTGATGACCGGCTCACCGCCGCTGGCATCAAACCGCGCGCGGGCCTCCTGGACCAGCGCACCATTACGGTCAGCGAAGTCGCGCAGGCTATCAGCCAGCGTGAGCAATTCGCGCCCCAAGGCGGTCAGCTCATAGTCCACACGCGGCGGAATGGTCGCGAACATGGTGCGCGTGACGAAGCCGTCGCGCTCCAGTTCGCGCAGCGTCAGCGTCAGGGTCTTCTGCGAAATGCCGCCGGCGCGCTTGAGATCGTTGAAGCGCCTGGCCTCGACGCGCAGCATGGTAATGATCGTCAGCGTCCACTTTCCCGGTCTCGACATCAACACGTCATTGTCGTGTGGGCCGGCTGTGGACTGGCTGCGCATGGGAACCTCGATAAACTGGTCGAGGTTCGGATATGGGTCGCGATTGCGTGACTACCAGAGCCACCAAGCATTAAACTTTGACATATCAGCCATCCCTCGGGCGGCGAAGCCGCTCCGACACAGGGCGGCGAAGCTGCTCCCGCCTCGAGCCGCGAAGCCGCTCCGGCGCTAGCGGCTAAACCCGTGTGAAGCTGAAATAAAAGCTGACGAGTCGCCCTTCGCGGCGGGCTTTCTGCTCGTAGCGTGTCGCTTCCCAGCCCGGATAGGGCTGGTGCCAGCCGCCGGGCGTTTCCGGCGCGAAACTGAATTGCGGTGCCCTGATGATATGGGCCAGCGTCCAGTTGGCATAATCCTCGATGTCGGTGGCGAAGTGGAACGTACCGCCCGGGCGCAATACCCGGGCCAGCTCGTTGAGCGTGGTCGGGGATACGAAGCGGCGCTTGTGGTGGCGCGTCTTGGGCCAGGGATCGGGATAGAGCAGGTAGATCTCGTCGATCGAAGCATCGGGCAGCTCCACCAGCAGCTTGAACGCGTCGTCGGTGAAAAGCCGGATATTGCCCAGCTGCTGCGCCGCAATGGTCTGCACCATCTTGCCGATGCCGCCGGTAAACACTTCGCAGCCGATATAGCCGGTATCGGGATGCCTGCTGGCCTCGAGCGCCAGATGCTCGCCGCCGCCATAGCCGATCTCGATGACGATGCGCTCGGCCGCAGGAAACAGCGCCTTCGGATCGAGCTTGCCGCTGAGCTTGATTTTGAGCGCGGGCAGGGTGGCGTCGAACACCGCCTGCTGGCCGTCATGCAGCTTCTTGCCCGAACGTCGCCCGAAAAAGGCGCGCGCCTCGCCCGAACGGGTCTTGGGTAGCTGGTGGTCTGGCTTGGTCATGGGGGTCTCCGCACGATGGGCCGTATAGACCACGGCGTCATTCCCGCGAAAGCGGGAATCTCTCTTTGCATTTCCAGGGAGATTCCCGCTTTCGCGGGAATGACGCGGTGACCGTTCAGCGAACTGCCAGAGGCCCTACTTCACCGCGGCCTTGAGCGCGCTGACCAGGTCGGTCTTTTCCCACGAGAAGCTGCCGTCGCGACCTGGCTTGCGGCCGAAATGGCCATAGGCGGAGGTGCGGGCATAAATGGGCTTGTTGAGATCGAGATGGGTGCGGATGCCGCGCGGGGTCAGGTCCATCACCTTGGCCAGCGCCGCCTCGACCACCGATTCTTCGACCTTGCCGGTGCCATGCAGGTCGACATAGATCGACAGCGGCTGCGCCACGCCGATGGCATAGCTCAGCTGAATGGTGGCGCGGTCGGCAAGGCCGGCGGCGACCACGTTCTTGGCCAGGTACCGCGCCGCATAGGCCGCCGAACGATCCACCTTGGTCGGGTCCTTGCCCGAAAAGGCGCCGCCGCCATGCGGCGCTGCGCCGCCATAGGTATCCACGATGATCTTGCGGCCGGTCAGGCCCGCATCGCCATCGGGGCCACCCACCACGAATTTGCCGGTCGGATTGACGTGCCAGACCGTGTCCTTGGTGATCCAGCCGTCGGGCAGGGCCTCATGGATGTAGGGCTCGACGATTCGGCGGACGTCGGCCGAGGTCAGGTTCTCATCCAGGTGCTGGGTCGACAGCACGATCTGGGTGACGCCCACGGGCTTACCCTCTTCGTAGCGCACCGTGACCTGGCTCTTGGCATCGGGCCCCAGCTTGCCGGCCGGGCCATTATTGGCCTTGCGGGCGGTGGTCAGGGTCTCGAGAATCTTGTGTGCGTAATAGATCGGCGCCGGCAGCAGCTCGGGGGTCTCGCGGCTGGCATAGCCAAACATGATGCCCTGGTCGCCCGCACCCACATCCTTGTTGCCGGCGGCGTCGACACCTTGGGCAATGTCGGCCGACTGGCCATGCAGCAGCACGTCGATCTTGACGGTCTTCCAGTGAAAACCGGCCTGCGCATAGCCGATGGTGCGGATGGCCTTGCGGGCGGTCGACTTGAATTTGGACGGGTTGACCACCGGATGGCTGGCGGCGTCGAGCAGCACTTTGCCGTCCTTGCCCTTCTTGAGCAGGGATTCGGGCACGCGCACTTCGCCCGCAATCACCACGCGGTTGGTGGTGGCCAGTGTTTCGCAGGCAATGCGGACCAGGGACGGATCCATGCCGGTCTTTTTGGCTTCGCGGAAAACCAGGTCGACGATTTCGTCGGAAATCCGGTCGCAAACCTTGTCCGGATGGCCCTCGGAGACGGACTCGGAGGTGAAAAGATAGGAAGACCGTGCCAACCAAAATCCCCTTAACATGCCGAAAATCGCTCAAAACGAGCAATTATGGGAGGTTTGTGACATCAGCACCTGTTCCGGTCAAGGCGGATATAAAGAAAGCTTGATATGTCGGCGCGCGCTTCACGAGCATGGTTTTCGCTCCCGGGGGCAGGCGCAGGCCGCAAAGAAAAACCCCGGCCGCGACATAAGTCGTGACCGGGGTCAATTTCTGGTGCCCAGAAGAGGACTCGAACCTCCACACCTTGCGGTACACGGACCTGAACCGTGCGCGTCTACCAATTCCGCCATCTGGGCAAGCGGTGGTGTAACTAGGGGCAGCGCCGGACGATGTCAACCGGCATTCTTGCGCACCTCACCAGTTAGCGCCGTCCCAGTGTTTGATGGTGCTGCGATCCACCACCACCGCGGGCTCCAGGCAATTGACATTGATCATCACCATGGCGTTGCCCTTGCCGTCGCTGCCCCGGGCAAAGGCCTCGATGCCGCAGGTCTTGCAGAACAGGTGATCGATATTTTCCGTGTTGAAATGGTAGGTTGTCAGGTTATCCGCGCCACTCTGCAGTGTGAACTGGCCGGCCGGCGCCGATTGCAGCACCCAGTTCAGGCGTCGGCAGCGTGAACAGTTGCAATCGCCCATCGTGCTGAGGTCGGTGGTGACGTCATACTGCACGGCGCCACAATGGCACTGCCCATGGTAAGTCTGCATTTCGGCCATTGGCTCGCTCCTTGTCCGTAGTGAACATAACAAGAACATTGTGCGACGGGAGTCAAGCCTGTGCGCAGTGCGTCGCCCTCGACAGCGGCGGCGGCTATGCGATAGAAGCGGACTGAACCAAAAGCCTGTTTGCCGGAGCCCACAATGGACAGAATTGAACCCAGACTCGTCACCATCTTTGGCGGTTCGGGCTTTGTCGGCACCCAGATCGTGCAGCTGCTGGCCAAGCGCGGCCACCGCATTCGCGTCGCCGTGCGCCGTCCCGATCTGGCCGGGCATACCAGGATGTTCGGCAGCGTCGGGCAGATCGTGCCGATCCAGGCCAATGTCCGCAACCAGGCCTCGGTGCACCGGGCCGTTGCCGGTGCCGATATCGTCATCAACCTGACCGGCGTGGGCTATTCGCGCGGTGCCCAGACCTTCCAGGCCGTGCATATCGATGGCGCCGGCAATATCGCGACCGCGGCAAAGGCCGCCGGCGTTTCGACGCTCGTGCATATGTCGGCGCTGGGCGTCGATCAGGCCGCCGACGTCAGCCAGTATGCCAGGAGCAAGCTGCTGGGCGAAGAGGCCGTGCTCAAGGCCTTCCCCAACGCCATCATCATGCGGCCCTCGGTTCTGTTCGGGCAGGGAGACGGCTTCTTCAACCTGATGGGCGCCCTGTCGCGCATGCTGCCGGTCCTGCCGCTGATCGGCGGTGGCACGCGCTTCCAGCCGGCCTATGTCGGCGATGTCGCCGAAGCCTTTGCCCAGGCGGCCGAAGGTCTGGTCAAGGTCGGCCGTATCTACGAACTGGGCGGGCCGCAGGTCGAGACCTACAAGCAATTGCTGGCGCGCATCCAGCGCGAGGCCGGCCGCAACCGTCCGATGCTGCCGCTGCCATCGGGCATTGCCAAGCTGCTGGCGCTGCCCTTTGCCATCCTGCCGTTTCCGCCGCTGCTGACTGGCGACCAGGTGGAACTGCTCGGCGTCGACAATGTCGTTTCCGATGCGGCCAGCAAGGACAAGCGGACCTTCGCCGCTTTCGGCATCACGCCGACATCGATGGATGAGATCCTGCCCAACTACATGTATCGTTATCGCAAGCACGGCCAGTTCGACCGCGATAACGCCCCAGCGCCGATTCTCTAGGCAGCTCCATTGGCGACAAGACCAGTCCCGTCCGGCCCAGCCGGGCGGGATTTTTGTTTATCGGCGACCGGTAATTGACGCGCAGCGGGCGCGACACCGGATGGGCGCTCCAAAAACAATCGTAAGATATATCTTGAAATCGCCGAAATGGGCGCCGACCTTTGTTGTCAGTGAAACGAAAGATATATCGGAGACCCATCATGAGTGGTTATTGGAGAAACGGTGAACCCAACTGGCGCCGCATGGAAGCCATGGCGCGCCGCGGCTGGGGACGCTTTGCGTCCGGCATCGAGAGCGGCGAGGGCTGGGGCAATATGGGCGGCAATTTCCGCATCGGCCGCATGCTCGCCTCGGGCGACCTGCGCCTTGTGGCGCTCTACCTGATCGAGCAGCAGCCCCGGCATGGCTATGACCTGATCAAGGCCATCGAGGAAAAATCGGCCGGCTTTTACACGCCGAGCCCCGGCATCGTCTATCCGGCGCTGACCTTCCTCGAGGAGGCCGGCTATGTCACCTCGCAGGCCGATGGCAACAAGAAGCTCTATACCATCACCGACGAGGGCAGGGCGCATCTGAGCGATAACCGGGAAGCCATCGAATCCACCTTGTCCTTCCTCGCCAAAGCCGGCGAGCAGATGAACCGCTTCCGCGAATTCGCCAAGGCCGACTGGCCGTTTGGCCGTGGCGAAGAAGGTCCTGGCCCCGATTTCGGCAATCGCCCCCCGCATCGCGGCCACGGTCCCGGCTGGGGTCCGCGCCCCGACGCCGATACCGATCGCGACCTCAAGGACGTCGTGCCCGAGCTCAACGACGCCCGCCGCGACCTCAAGGCTGCCATCAAGAAGGCGCGTCGCGGCACCGAGGAGCAGCAGCGCCACACCGCCGAAATCCTCAAGCGCGCCGCCGCCGAGATCGAGGCGCTGGGCGAGGACGATGTCGATATCTGATCAATGGGGCGGCGGGAAACCGCCGCCTTATCTTAGCGCCAGAGCCCCAGGATCAGCCCCATCACCGCAAAGCCAATGGTGAGATAGCCGCCATTGATCAGTGCATAGCTCAGCGGCCGGCGCTCGAAGAGCGCGATGACGCCTAGGCTCAGGGCCGCCCAGCCCAATCCAGCCGCCACCGCGGCGCCGACGGCAAAGCCGAGTGTCACCTCCGGCCCGGAGATGAAAAAGGCGAGATTGGCGGCCATGAGCAGGCACAGCACGAAGGCCAGGGCCAAAAATCAGCGCCGGATTGCCGCGCGCCATATCGGCATCGCTGATATTGCCGGCGCGCCGCCAGGCCTTGTCAAACAGAACGGGCGAGTACCAGATCCCGCCGATCACGAACATCGATATGGCCGCGGCGATGACCGCCAGCCAGTTGATATCAGGCATTGCTTGCCCCTCCCATTGCCCGGCTTCAGCAAACGCCTGATGCAACCGGCTGACAAGGGCCTTCGCAGGTGGGGACTGACATGTTAGCTCTTGGCCATGCAGCAAGCCACGATTGATCCGAAGTCCACCCAGCAGCCAGCGCCCGACCGGAAAGCGGCCGGCGAACGCGTCGCCAAGAGGCTCAAGGGCAAGGTGCGCGGACGGATTCACACCGATCCGCTGATGACCTATGCCTGGAGCGGCGATGCCAGCTCCTACCGGCTGATCCCGGCGGTGGTGGTGTTCATCAATTCCGAGGACGAGGTGCGCGCGGTGATGGCCGCGGCCCGCGCCGAGGGTTTGCCGATCACCTTTCGGGCGGCGGGCACGTCCCTGTCGGGACAGGCGGTGACCAATGGCGTGCTGGCCGTTTTGGGTGACGGCTGGCGCAAGCTCGACATCCATCCGGGCGCCGACCAGATTACGCTGGGCCCGGCCATTATCGTCGCCAATGCCAACAAGGCGCTCAAGCCCTTCAACAAGAAGATCGGCCCCGATCCGGCCAGCCAGGCCACCTGCAAGATCGGGGGCGTGGTCAACAACAACTCGTCCGGCATGTGCTGCGGCGTCGCCCAGAACACCTATCACACCATGGCGCGGCTGCGCATCGTGCTGACCGACGGCACCATGCTCGATAGCGGCGATCCCGCCAGTCGCGACGCCTTCCGGGCGAGCCACGGCACCATGCTCGAAGGCCTGCACCAGCTGCATCACGAAGTGATGGACGATGCCGACCTCGTGGCGCTGATCCGGAAAAAGTACCGCATCAAGAACACGGTGGGTTATTCACTCAACGCGCTGGTCGATTACCACGACCCGCTCGATATTCTCATCCACCTCATGGTGGGTTCGGAAGGCACGCTCGGCTTTGTTTCCGAGGTCACCTACAACACCGTGCCCGAACACCCGTTCAAGGCCACGGCCCTGGTGCCGTTCCCCGATCCGCAATCGGCGGGGCGGGCCATCATCGAAATGGCCAATGGCGGCGTGCAGGTCACCACGGGCGTCACCGCAGCCGAATATATCGAGCGCCGGGCGCTGGCCACGGTCGAGCATCTGGCGCCCATGGCGCCGCTACTGCCCTGGCTATTGGGCAATTCCCCGGCCGTGCTGATCGACGTGACGGCCCCCGACGCCGCGACCCTGGCGAGCGAAACTGCCAAGACGGTGGACTTGCTGGCCCGCCATGGCGCCACTCACATCGATTTTTCCACCGACGAAGCGCGCAGCCATGCGCTGTGGGATATCCGCAAGGGCTTCTTCGCTTCGGGCGGCGCGGCCCGACCCAAGGGCACGTCCATGCTGACCGAGGACGTGGCGGCGCCCATTGAGCGCCTCGCCGAATTCGTCATCGATATGCGCCAGTTGCTCGATGCGCATGGCTACGAAGACGCCATCATTTTCGGCCACGCACTGGCGGGAAACCTGCATTTCCAGATGAGCGACGACTTTGCCCAGCCCGGCTCGGCGGAAAAGTTCGATCGCTTCTCGCACGATCTCAGCCAGCTGGTTTCCGTGCAATATGGCGGCTCGCTCAAGGCCGAGCATGGCACCGGCCGCGCCATCGCCCCCTTCGTCGAAGCCGAATGGGGCGCCAAGGCCTATGGGCTGATGCACCGGATTAAGGCGCTGTTCGACCCCGAGGGGCTGCTCAATCCGGGCGTGTTGCTCAACGCCGACGACAAGATCCACATCAAACATCTCAAGGTCATGCCGCTGGCCGACGAGCTGGTCGATCTCTGCATCGAATGCGGCTTCTGCGAGCCGGCATGCCCGAGCCACCAGATGACCCTGTCGCCGCGTCAGCGCATCGCGGTCACCCGCGAGCGCGAACGGTTGCGACGCAGCGGCGAGGACCCGGCCCGGCTCAAACAGCTGGATGACGATTTCCAATATGCCGGCCTCGACACCTGCGCGGCCTGCAATCTCT
This sequence comes from uncultured Devosia sp., assembly GCA_965650055.1. Classification (GTDB taxonomy): domain Bacteria; phylum Pseudomonadota; class Alphaproteobacteria; order Rhizobiales; family Devosiaceae; genus Devosia. The sequence goes on along the minus strand of CBFGMY010000035.1, from coordinate 10,913 downwards.
GCTCGCTGCGCTGCCCGGTCGGCATCGAAACCGGCACGATGATCATCGGCCAGCGCGGGCAGAGGCGCGGCGGCACGGCCCGGAGCGTGGCCGGCTTCGCGGCCGATCACCGCGGCGCCGTGGAAACCATGATGCGCGGCGGCGTTGGCTTGGCTGACATGGCGCGCAAGGTGATCCCTGCGCCTGCCGTGGAGGCCATCACCGATACTGCCCGCCGGCTGACCGGCGAGCGCCTGCCGCGCGTATCGCGCGCCCTGCATCACGGGCCCGGATCACCCCGGCCGGCGCCTCATGGGCACGATGCGCGTCCATCCATTGTCTACTTCCCCAGCTGCGCCACCCGTTTGTTTGGGGCCCCCAAGACGGAACATGACCTGCTCGCGGTGCCCGATGCCATGCTGGCTTTGCTCGAGCGTGCCGGCTTCGATGTGGTGATGCCCGCCCATCTCAATGGGCAGTGCTGCGGCCAGCCGTTTCAGTCCAAGGGCTTCCCCGAGCAGGCGGCCGCCGTGGGCGGCGAGCTCAAGCGCGAGCTGTCGGCGCTGTCCAATGCCGGGCGCCTGAGCGTCGTCACCGACGCGTCCACCTGCGCCAAGCACCTGCGCGAATTTCCCGGCGATGCCCCGGTGCTCGATTCCAGCCAGTTCCTGCTCGGTCAGCTGCTGCCGCGCCTGACCATCACGCGCCAGCTCGACGTGGTGGCGGTGCATCACAACTGCTCGGCGCAGCGCCTCGCCGAACAACCGATGACAGAGGCGATCGCCCGCGCCTGCGCCAAGACTGTCGCGGTGCTGAGCTCGGTCACCTGCTGCGGCTATGCCGGCGACAAGGGCCTGTTCTTCCCCGAACTCAACGCCCATGCGACGCGGTTTGCCAAGGGCGACATACCGGCAGACTGTACGTTGGGCGTTTCCACCGTCTCGACCTGCGCCTCGGGCCTCAGCGAACATGCCGGCATCCCCTTCGTCGGCCTGGCGAGCCTCCTGGAATGGGCAACACGGCCCGTGCAATGACCCCTTTCCTCTCCCCATCGGGGAGAGGTCGGCCGCAGGCCGGGTGAGGGGGTGCTGCGGGCTTGGCTCAGAGCGCTGTAGCTGGCCACGGATTCCCCCTCACCGACCCGGCTGCGCCGGGCCACCTCTCCCGATGGGGAGAGGAATGTTGGCATCGGGGCAGGGACAGGCTACTGAACGCCCTCAGCAAGCTCCGGACATCAATGCCAATCACCACGTCAATCACCAGCCTTGGCCATAAGGGCGAGGGTGTCGCCGAGATCGATGGCCGCAAGGTCTTCGTGCCCCTGGCGCTGCCGGGCGAAACCGTCGAGATCGAGGCCGAGGGCGAGCGCGGCACGTTGCTGGGGGTCATTACCCCCGCGCCCGATCGCATCGAGCCGTTCTGTCCACATTTCGGCGCCTGCGGCGGTTGCCAGCTGCAGCATATGGATCGGCCCAGCTACGAGGCGTTCAAGATCGGCCTCGTCGAAACGCCGCTGCGCTTTGCCGGCATCGAGCAGAAGGTCACCCGTTTTATCGACGCCGGGGGCGATGGTCGCCGGCGCGCGACCCTGCATGCGCGCCGCGAAGGCGCCGGCTATATGCGGCTGCGCAGCCACCAGGTTCACGATATCGAGGCCTGCCCCATCCTCGTGCCCGGGCTGGCCCGTGCCCCCGATATCGCCCGGGCGGTGATGCAGTCGGTCGGCGAAGCCGATGTGAGCTTCACCGCCACCCTGACCGGGCTCGACGTCGCCGTGCGCACCGAAAAGAAGCAGGCGCGTGCCGACCGGCTGGCCCCGCTGGTAGCGCGCTTCAAGCTGGCTCGGCTGGCGCTCAACGGCGAAATGGTGCTGCAGGTGCAGGCGCCCATCATCGAAATGGGCCGGGCCCGGGTGGAATTGCCCATCGGCAGCTTCCTCCAGGCCACCCAGGCTGCCGAAGCGGCGCTGGCCGATTATGTGGTCGACGCCGTGGGCAAGGCCAAAAGCGTGGCCGACCTCTTTTGCGGCATTGGCCCCTTTGCGCTGCGGCTGGCCGAGCAGCGTCCGGTCGCCGCCTTCGACAACGACAAACCCGGCATATCGGCGCTCGACAAGGCGCGCCGCTTTACCAAGGGTATTCGGGAAGTCACCGCCAAGGCGCGTGACCTGTTCCGCGATCCCCTCACCCAGTTCGAGCTGAACTACGAGGCCGTCGTGCTCGATCCACCACGCGCCGGGGCCGAAGCCCAGGTGCGGGAGCTGGCCAAGTCCAAGGTCAAGACGGTGGTTATGGTGGCCTGTGATGCGGGCACTTTTGCCCGCGACGCGGCTATTTTAGTGGCAGGCGGCTACCAGGTGGGCGAAATTGTCGCAGTCGATCAGTTCACGCAATCGGCCCATGTCGAAATTGCTGCCACATTTCGCCGTTAAAGAGTGATCGTAACAGCGCGCAACCGGATTGCCGGAGCCGCGTTAGAAATCCATCAACCTAACTTTGACGGCGACTGCGTGGGGCGGCGTTGTCGCATGGAGACAATGACCATGCGTATTACACAGACCATTTTTGCTATCGGTGCCCTTTGTGCTGCAGCGGCCATGCCGACCCTGGCTCAGGATGCGGCAAAGCCTAACGGCACCTTTGTCGACCAGTATGGCACTTCGTTCGAATTCTCGCTGTGCGGCGAGGACAATACTGATCTTTGCGGCGTGCTGACCAACCTCGAGGGCCAGTCGGCCACTCCGGAAAACCTGGCCTTTGTCGGCAAGCAGGTGATGCGGGCCGAGCAGGTTGCGCCCAATGAGTGGAAGGGTTCGCTCTCGGCTGGCGGCATGAGTGCCGAAGCCACCGTGACCCAGGTGAGCGCCGACACCATCGAGATCCAGGGCTGCCGCGGCGGCATCCTCTGCCAGACGCTGGCCTATAGCCGCGCCTGATCCTAACGACTGAATGAAAACCCCCGGGGCCCAGCTCCGGGGGTTTCTGTTTGTTTTGGCGTGAGCAAGAGGCTCAGCAGACCGTGGCGACCCGCTCCTTGATGACAGCGAGCACGTCGTCGCCGGGGCGCTTCCACCAATTGTCCTGGCTGAAGATTTCCACCTCCTGCGGACCGTGGAAGCCGGCATCCTCGATCATCTTGCGGATGCCGGGCAGGTCGATGACGCCGTCGCCCATCATGCCGCGATCGAGCAGCATGTCCTTGGTCGGCACCAGCCAGTCGCAGATGTGATGCGCGAAAATCCGCTTCATGCGGCCGGCCCGGGCAATGGCGCGGGCAAGGTAGGGATCCCACCAGACGTGATAGACGTCGATGGCGACGCCGACCGTCTCGCCCAGCGTCTCGCAGATATCGAGCGCCTGATCGATCGTGTTCACGCAGGCGCGGTCGGCGGCATACATCGGATGCAGCGGCTCGATGGCGATCTTGACGCCGCTCGCCCTGGCATGGGGCAGCATGGCGGCAATGCCGTCGGTCACCATCTGGCGCGCGCCGACAATGTCCTTGCTTGAGCCGGGCAGGCCGCCGACAACAAGCACTAGGCAATCGGCATTGAGCGCGGCCGCTTCATCGATCGCCCGCAGATTGTCGTCGATATTGGCCTGTCGCCCAGCCGCCGTTTCGGCGGGGAACATGCCGCCGCGGCAAACGCCGGTAACCTGCAGCTTGTTTGTTTTTACGATATTGGCCGCTTCGGCGAGGCCGACGGCCGCGATCTGGTCGCGCCAGGGGGATATGGCCGTGATGCCGGCCCGCAGGCATCCATCGACGGCTTCGGCAAAGCCCCAGACCTGCCGCGTCGTGGCGAGGTTGAGGGAGATTTCAGTCATGAGCATGGCCTCGATGTTGGGCTCCCCTCCCCCTTGAGGGGAGGGGTTGGGGGTGGGGGTCCCTCAGTGATCCACCAATCGACCCCCTCCCTCGATCCCTCCCCTCAAGGGGGAGGGAGGCGCAGGCGACAAGCTCCCGGGTCATGCTCCCACCCCATTCACAGCCAGCACCGCCTGCATGCGCTTCACGGCAAGCTCTGGATCGGCCAGTACCCGTGCCTTGTCGGCGAGACGGAAGAGTTCGCTCAAATGCTGCACCGAACGGGTCGATTGCTGGCCGCCGATCATGGCGAAGTGGTCCTGGAGGCCATTGAGATAGGCGAGGAACACCACGCCGGTCTTGTAGAAGCGCGTCGGGGCCGCGAAGATATGCCGGCTGAGCGGCACGGTGGGCTCGAGCAGGTCGAAGAATTCGTTATTATTGCCCTTGCCGAGCGCGGCGAGGCCCGCCGAGGCGGCCGGGGCTATCGCGTCGAAAATGCCGAGCAGCGCGTGCGAATAACCCTGGTCATCGCCAGCGATCAGTTCGGCATAGTTGAAGTCGTCGCCGGTATACATCTTGACCTGATCGGGCAGCCGCCGGCGCATGGCGATTTCTTTCTCGGCCGACAGCAGCGAAATCTTGATGCCGTCCACCTTGTCCGCATTGGCGGCGATGACATCGAGACAGACATCCATCGCCTTGTCGTGGTCGATATTGCCCCAATAGCCCTGCAGGGCCGGGTCAAACATTTCGCCCAGCCAATGCATGATCACCGGCTGCTTCACCTGGCTGAGAATGCGGCCATAGACCCGCGCATAGTCGTCGGGGGACTTGGCGGCGGCAGCGAGGGCGCGCGAGGCCATCAGGATGACGCGGCCGCCCTGGCCTTCGACGAATCCCACCTGCTCCTCATAGGCAGCGATGATCTGGTCGATGGTGACATCCGGCCCCGGCGCCAGATGGTCCGTTCCCGCGCCGTAGGCGATGAGCGCATCGTCCCGCGTCCGGGCTTCGGCCTGGGCGCGGCGGATCAGCTCCTGCGCGTCCGTCCAGCTCAGGCCCATGCCGCGCTGGGCGGTGTCCATCGCCTCGGCGACGCCCAGCCCCAGATCCCACAGGCGATGGCGGAATTTGAGCGTCGTGTCCCAATCGATGGCCGGCGTGAGCCAGGGATCGTTATTGGCTAGCGGATCGGCCACCACATGCGCCGCCGCATAGGCGATGCGGGAAAAGTCCGTCGCCTTGTGGCGGACGAAGGGGATGGGGACGCCGGTCAGCGTGTAGGGGGTGATGCTGCGATCGGTGTTTGGAAGATTGATATGGGTCATTGTGCACTCCCCCTCATCCGGCGCTGCGCGCCACCTTCTCCCGCAAGGGGAGAAGGGGAGCACGGCGGGTGTTGAGAACTCAGATCCCCCTCTCCCCTTGCGGGAGAGGGTGCCCGAAGGGCGGGTGAGGGGGTCTGCGCAGAACTCAGAATTCCAGCTTGGGTACATCCAGCCAGCGGCGTTCGGCCCAGCTTTTGAGGCCGAGTTCCGCCAGCTGCACGCCCTTGGCACCGGCCTCGAGGCCATATTCCCACGGCGCGTCTTCGGCGACATGCTTGAGGAACATTTCCCACTGCGCCTTGAAGCCGTTCTGCGCCGGCCAGTTGTCAGGCACCTCTTCCCAGTCGTTGAAGAAGTTCATGGTCTGCGGCTGGTCTGGATTCCACACCGGCTTGGGGGTGTTGACGCGATGCTGGCTCCAGCATTTGTGGAGGCCCGCCACCGCCGAACCCTTGGTGCCATCGACATGGAAGGTCACGAGATCGTCGCGGCGGACGCGGGTGGTCCAGCTCGAGTTGATCTGGGCGATCACGCCGCCTTCGAGCTCGAAGGTCGCATAGGCCGCGTCATCCGTATCGGCCTTGTAGCGATTGCCCTTCTCGTCGACGCGCTCGGGAATGTGCGTCGCGCCCAGGCAGGACACGGCCTTGACCTCGCCGAACAGGTTGTCGAGCACATAGCGCCAGTGGCACAGCATATCCAGGATGATGCCGCCGCCATCGGCCTTGCGATAGTTCCAGCTCGGGCGCTGCGCCGGCTGCCAGTCACCCTCGAACACCCAATAGCCGAACTCGCCGCGCACCGAGAGAATGTCGCCGAAAAAGCCGCTGTCGCGCAGCATCTTGAGCTTGAGCAGACCGGGCAGGAACAGCTTGTCCTGCACCACGCCATGCTTGAGGCCCGAGGCACGGGCGGTCTTGGCCAGGTTGACCGCGATATCGAGGGAATCGCTGGTGGGCTTTTCGCAATAGACATGCTTGCCTGATGCCAGTGCCTTCTCGATCAGCGACGCGCGCATCAGCGTGGTGCCGGCATCGAAAAACACCGTGTCGTCAGGATTGGCGAGCGCGGCGTCGAGATCGCTGCCCCAGCGGGCAATGTTGTGCTTCTTGGCCAGCCGCTCGATCTTGTCGGCATCGCGGCCAACGATGATGGGATCGACGACCAGCCGGTCGCCATTGCTCAGCGCAATGCCGCCCTGGTCGCGGATCGCCAGGATCGAGCGCACCAGATGCTGGTTATAGCCCATACGCCCGGTGACCCCGTGCATGATGAGTCCAAGCCGCCTGTCTGCCATTCGAAATCCTCCGTGCCGCTTCGGCGTGTAACTGATTAGTTACTTAGCTACACGGGACAGCAGGGCGCCGTCAAGCCGCTCGTCGCCAATCATGTGGCAACAGTCGGGCTTCGCCTTTACCGCGCTGGCGCGCGCTGTTATCTGGAGTGGATGACATGCGCGGTAACTGGCCCGTTCGCATGGGGGCGGACATGGACGAGCGGCTCGCGGCAAAGGCAGCGCCGGTAAAGCGCGCCAGAAATTCTGAAAAGACCAAGGCGGCGATCCTCGTCGCCGGGCGGGCCGAGTTCGCCGAGCGCGGCTTCGAGGGCGCCAGGGTGGACGCCATTGCCGCACTGGCCGGGGCCAACAAGCGGCTCCTCTACCACTATTTCGGCAACAAGGAAGACCTCTACCGCGCCGTGCTGCTGGACGCGTACCAGGAGATCCGCCGCGGCGAGCGGGCGTTGAGTCTCGATCAATTCGGCCCGGTCGATGCCATGGACCGGCTGGTGCGCTTCACCTTCCGCCACTTCCTCGCCAATCCATGGTTTCCGCGCCTGCTGGGCACGGAAAACATCGAAAATGCCCGGTTCCTCAAGACGCTGCCCGATATCCAGGCCCTGCATTCCCCGCTGGTGGGGCAGATCACCACCATCGTGGAGCGGGGCGCCGAACTCGGAATCTTCCGCCGCGACGTCGATCCGGTGCAGCTCTACATTTCGATCGCCGCCTTGGGCTTCTTCTACGTGTCCAATATGGCGACCCTGTCGGTGATCTTCGCCCGCGACCTCAGCGCCATCGACATGGTGCAGGAACGCGAAGCCCAGGCCGTGCAGATGGTGCTCGACTATCTCCGGACCAAGCCGGCTTAGAGTTCAGTTTCCGGTGCGTTCCCTTCTCCCCTTGAGGGAGAAGGTGCCCGAAGGGCGGATGAGGGGTCTCTTTCTGCTCGTCTGGCATGGGGCGCGCCATTCGAGCGTAGCTCTTATGGCCTTCTCGCCTCAAATCGCTCCGCTGGAGCGATTTGCCCCATGGGACGGCTCGAAGACCCCTCACCCTGATCCTCCGCTGGACGCGTCGGATCGTCCCTCTCCCTCAAGGGGAGAGGGGAGTCACCCCAGCGGCGGGAGCACCGCCGTGGCCGCTTCCATGAGTCGCTCGATCAGTTCGGCGACGCGCGGCTCCTGGGCGCGCTCCTGCAGCACATAGATGCCGATCAGGTTCCGCTGCGTCATTTCGGTGATCTCGATGCGGCGCAGGCCGCGGCGGATGAACTCGTCGGCCATCACCTCGGTATGGCTGATCACCGCGTCGCTGCGCTCGACATAGTCGAGGCACGCGGCCAGGGAATTGGAGGCAAACACGTATTTGCCCTGATCGAACGGGGCGCTGCCTGTCGTGGTCCGGCTCCAGGCCTCGAAGAACCGCTGGTGGCGAACTTCGGGCAGGGAACTGGTCACCGCCGGATAGGCTTCGATCTCGGCAATCGAGCGCGGCCGGCTGAGCAAGGCATGGCCCTCGCGCACGAAATAGCTCTGCCCGACCCGGGTCAGCGGGATGAGGCGCGCGCCGGTGCTGCGGCTCAATCCTTCGATCTCATGCGCCACGAACAGCGAAATGTCGCCAGACAGCAACTGGTCCATGCAGCGCAGCTGGTTGCCCAGGCTCACATGAATGCGCGCATTGGGGTAGGTCCGTGAATAGTCGAGCACCATGTCGCGGATGAACAGCGTCCACCACGAATAGCCCGAACCGATGCGCAGCCCCTGCTCGGTGCGGCCGCGCTGATGGGCAATGGCGCTGAGCGTGTTGTCATAGAGCCGGCGCATCAGCCGGCCGTTCTGGTACAGCGTTTCGCCATATTCGGTGAGTTCCACCCCGCGCGGCGTGCGGATCAGCAGCGGCACGCCCATGGTCTCCTCGAGCTTGCGCATGTTGAAGGTGAGCGTCGGCTGGGTCACGAACAGGGCCGTCGCGGCGGCACTGATCGTGCCGGCCTCGGCCACGGCCAGGAACTGATTGAGCAGCTTGTCCATGCGTGCAGGTCCATAGAAGAAATCTATATCGGACAGGATATTTCGTATTTTTCTTTTGGTCGAGACTGCGCCAGTGTGAGGGCGAAAAGACAAGACTGGCCGACGAAATGGCCATGGGAGAGCGCGGTCCGCCACCTGGCATCCGCTGTCAAAACACCAGAAAGCAGGCAGAAATCAGCAGGCATGCCTGCGTCAGGCAGGGGGAATTCAATGTCACCTTGCATCTTCCATACAAGTGATTGCCTTGCCGCAAAAGTGTATGCTATGTCGTAACCAGTCGGTTATTTGTGCATTTTGCGTAAGGAGATTTTAGCGATAAGCGCGACGGTGCAACGTTTGTGGCAAACAGCGGCTTCACCGGACTGAAGTAACCGATTAGTGATTTAGCGGCGGGAGGCCGCGGATCGCTCCCGTTCCGGAAGCGGAACGGCCGCAGTTTCAAGGGAGGAAAACCAGATGACTATTCGTATCGACCGCCGTCAATTTCTGATGGGCAGCTCCGCGCTCGTCGCGGCTGGCGCCGCCGGCGTTATGCCCGCCTGGGCCCAGGCCTCGAACCTGCGCCTGATCTTCTGGGGCGGCCAGGCACGTGCCGACCGCACCTATGGCGTGACCGACCTCTACACCAAGACCAAGGGCACGGCCGTCGAGGGCGAATTCCTCGCCTGGAACGACTACTGGCCCAAGCTGGCGACCCAGACGGCCGGCGGCAACGCCCCCGACATCATCCAGATGGACTATCGCTACATCGTCGAATACGCCAAGCGTAACGCCATCGCCCCGCTCGACGAATTCGTCGGCGGCGCCCTCAAGCTCGACGGCTTCGACGCCGACCAGCTCGATGGTGGCAAGGTCGACGGCAAGCTCTATGGCATTTCGCTCGGCGCCAATTCGGTGGCGACCCTGGTCAATACCGTGGCCTTCGAAGAGGCCGGCATCGAACTGCCGACCAATGCCTGGACCTATGACGACCTGATGACCATCGGCGAGGCGTTCAACAGCGCCAATATCCGTGGTGGCATGAAGGCCATTGCCGACGGCTCCTATTCGGAACCGGCGCTCGACAACTGGCTGCGCCAGCGCGGCAAGGCGCTCTACACCGCCGATGGCAAGCTGGGCTTCGACGAAGCCGACGCCGTCGAATGGTACCAGCTCTGGGCCAAGCTGCGCGAAGCCGGTGTCTGCGTTTCGGCTGAAGACCAGGCGCTCGATACCGGTCCGCTCGAAACCACCATGCTGGTGCTCGGCAAGGCGGCGCTGATGCCGTCCAACTCCAACCAGCTCGTTGGCTTCCAGGCCATCGTCCAGGACAAGCTGGGCATGATCGGCTATCCGCGTATCGCCGCCGGTGTCGGCGGCGGCCACTACCGCAAGCCGTCCATGTTCTTCTCGGTTGGCGGCACCTCAGCCAACAAGGAAGCGGCTGCCGATTTCCTCAACTTCTTCATCTCCGATCCGGAAGCGGCCAAGCTGCTGGGCGTCGAGCGCGGCATTCCGTGCATCGAGGCCACGCGCGAAATCGTCGCCCCGACCCTCGACGAGCAGAGCCAGATCGCCCTGAACTTCGTGGCCAACCTGGGCGACCTGCTTGGCAAGCTGCCGCCGCCGCCGCCGGCTGCCGCCGGTGAAGTCGATGCTTCCCTGATCCGTACGCTGGGCCAGGAAGTCGGCTTCGGCGCCAAGACCCCCGAACAGGCTGGTGCCGAACTCGTCACCGGCGCCGCCGACATCCTCAGCCGAGCCTAAGAAAATGACCGCGCGCTCTCTTGAATCGGGCGCTTCCGCAAGGGAGCGCGCGGCCACACCATCCCTCTGGTCCCGGATCTGGCAGAACGATGCCCCGGGATACCTGTTCCTGCTGCCTTGGCTGATCGGCTTCCTCGGCCTGACCATCGGCCCGATGGTGACCTCGCTCTATCTGAGCTTCACCGATTTCGACCTCCTGACCTCCCCCGACTGGGTGGGTGCCAACAACTACATCCGCATGTTCACCAACGATCCCAAATTCTGGGCGTCGATGCGGGTGACCATGTTCTTCGTGGTCTTCTCGGTGCCGCTCAAGCTAGCCTTTGCGCTTGCCGTGGCCATGCTGCTCAATCGCGGCATCAAGGGCCTGCCGATGTATCGTGCGCTGTTCTACCTGCCGAGCCTGCTTGGCGCGTCGGTGGCCATCGCCATCCTGTGGCGGCAGATCTTTGCCGGCGACGGTCTGGTCAACAAGCTCCTTGCCGTGTTCGACATTGCCGGGCCGAGCTGGATCTCCAACCCCAAGACCTCGCTGTGGACGCTGATCATCCTCTCGATCTGGCAGTTCGGCTCGCCCATGATCATCTTCCTGGCCGGCTTGAGGCAGATTCCATCCGACATGTACGAGGCGGCCAGTCTCGACGGCGCCAGCAAATGGCGGCAATTCGTCAAGATCACCCTGCCGCTGCTGACCCCGGTGGTGTTCTTCAACGCCATCATCCAGACCATCGAGGC